>JANNAZ010000268.1:0-3438 GCA_031384895.1 Cyclobacteriaceae bacterium
TTGAGTTGGCAATTACCTGTCGCTTGCTCAAAGTGTCCATGTAAACTTTGTTGGCCAAGGCTTCCGATTTCACGAATCCACTCTTTAATATATACGAGTCTGTAGTCAAGTGTCCGTTGGTTAATTCAATGTTTTGCAACGTCCCGTTTGTTAGTTTGATTTTGATGTAGGAATGTTCAGGGCTATAAGCGAGGTAAGCCTTTGAACCTAACTCTTCGGATAATATTAAGTAGAGCAATGGCAATGAATGACATTGACCTGATTGAACACGAAGTAATTTTGAAACCATTCCCTTCGTCCAGTCCTTTTCTCCCCAAAAGTCTTCAAAATCGTATTGCATTGGGTAATGAGTCACCGTTCGCTTTTCTGGAACTGTTAGCTTTATCTGCAATGTGTCCGACATGAATTGATAAATCATCCAGTTCTTTGCCAAGTCTGAGTTCTGGAGTTTGTCTTGTTTCATTTTCGCTTTTATCAAGTCCGAACTGGTCTGAATGGCTTGGTCAAAATCTCGGTAGGTTAGTGTTCCTTCATGGAATGGCCATTCAGATAAGAAAACAGCTTTTTTATAATTGAGTGGTCTTTGTCCGCGAACCATTGTCGCGAGCGAGTCGAATGCTTGTTTGTAATAATAGGCGCCTGGCTTATTCAAATTTGATTCGTACTTGTAACTGATTGTTGGTTTGCTGCCTAAGAGTCGGTTTGCTTCATTTATTATTTCTTGTTCTTTTTTCTTTTGCAATTCATAGTTCTTCATGTCCTGCTCAACCATCATCATGTTAATCCGGTTCCTCTCCTCATTAGTCATCACATTGTTGTAACCCGGATTGACTATTGTCGGCCCAGCAACTTTGTATTCGGGAAGTTTTGGAATTGGCAAAGTCCATTTTTGTCCAAATGTTGCACTGAAACTGAAAAGGTAAATCAGCAGAATCCAATTTGTCGGCTTGGTGAATATTTGTTTGAAGTCCTTGGTGGGCGAAAGCAAGTGTGTGGGAGTAGCGTGCGCGTGGGTGTCAGCGATGGAAGCTACTGCCACACTCTTGCTTTGTGCGGTCGGAGTGCGGTGGGGAAAAAACTTTATTGCGTGCGTGTCGGCCATTAGAAGTCCAATCTGTCTATTTGTTTGTCAGTCGTCAACGGGTCCGCTTTTTTTTGAAACCGAATCTTTTTTAAAAAGCATTACCGCCAACGTTTGTGTATGAAACGTGGCTGGGTTTTCGAAGCTGCGTCCTGTCCCACGTGACCAAACGAAATTAACAAAACCAAACTACAAATTTACACTGCGCCCCAGCCATGTTTTATACATTTTGTTGGCGGTTCGTGCGTTTCACTTAATCTCAAACTTTACAAAAATCTGATACGTCAATGTCAACGGTTCAAATGCTAAATCAGTTGTCGATATAATCTTTTCTCCACCACCAGTCACAGTCGACACCGAATAAGCTAACGCTCTTCTTTCGGCAGGTGATAAGTATTCACTTAATGTTTCTCGAACTGAAATTACCTCTCCTAGGTTTTTATTTAGTCCTTTTAATAGTTCTTTGGCTTTAAACTCCGCGTTCTTGATTGCTTGAACTTGTGTCTCCATGCGGTATGTCTCAATGTCAGTATGAGTAACCTCTTTCACATAAACGGAATTGATATTCAGTTCGCCAAATCTGTCCAGCAACGGTCCAAATAATTTAAAGTCTGTAATTTTTAAAATATACCTTTTAGTTATCAATAGGTTAGGGTCGAGTCGTTTTACCTTTGTCATGTTACCCTTTGTCCCATAGACTGTTAGATTATTCTTGTCGACCCCAATTTCTCCCAAAGCTGTCAGCAAGTCATTCTCTAATTTTTCAATCTGTACTATTTCTTTATCTTTTCTGTATTCCTTTAACTCAATGGTCAAATAGATTTGGTTGGGTTCAACTTTTCTCTCAGCCCGTCCGCTTATTTCTATAAACCGGTCGTTTGTACTTTGTCCAAAAGTCAAGCTTGTTATTAAAGTCAATATTAATGTCAACTGTTTCATAATCTACTCTTTTTTAACGCATGACCGCCAACGCCTGGCTATGAGCCGTTGCTTTGGCCTCTAAAAATAATTAAAAAAGCAATGGCTCATAGCTATTGTTGTGCGCTGGCACGGGTCCACGCTCATTTGTTAATTCCCTTTCCTTAAATAGTAAGAAAGTCCAAGGTTAATTGACCCATAATAAAAATTGAAGTAACTCGTGTCGGAGTCTGTCGAAAGATTTCTTGAATAATTATAAGAGAGAGCTCCTATACTTGCTTCAAGTCCCCATTTAGGCGAGGGGAAAAATATAAAAGTTGGTATTAACGATGTCCCAATTTGATAGTTCTGAGTAGTTGTCTCAGATGCAACACAAGTATCTGATTCTGTACCTCTATTAAAATTCAAATTTCCGTTAATAGCAAAAACAAACTTGTCGGAAATGTTGAAATATCTCCGAGCAATTAAACCTACCGATACTCCATTTGAATTGTATTCTCGGTCATTTGTTTGGTCCTTGTATTTTGTATTGAAATATGAATATCCAACTTGTCCGCCTACTGCGAAATTCTCATTAATCAGAAACCCCATAAATGGGTCAATTGAAAATCCCTTAACCTCATATGTCGCACCTTGATTGGATTTATTCGGTGTCTGAGAACTTAATCGAAAAGTCCCTCCAATAAATTTGTCCCCCTTCATAAACTGTCCGTTTGACAAAAGAGGTGTTATCATTAATAATGTAACTAAATACTTTTTCATATAGTCTTAAATGGTTAACGAATCTTTCTCAGTGCTTGCGCACAACGTTTGTGTTTGCGCAGTGGTGGGCTTCCGAAGCCGCCACTGTCCGCGTGGGCAAACGTTGAACGAAGATAACACTTATAGCTTACACGTCACCCCACCATTGCGCAAACATTTTGTTGGCAACAGTTGGGTTCGTCTTTTAGTAATCACTGAGGTCGCCTTGTCGGCAAGCAAAACAACTTACCCTGAAGTCAAGTCATTCGTTATTTTGCTTTTTTGTCCAAAGTCAAAGTAATGTACTTAAACCATTTGATGCCGTCTTTTGAAAATTCACCAACTTCTATCCATTGTCCTTTCTCGTTTAGGCGAGCCTTATATCGAGTTTGTCCCCCTTGTACTTTAGTTGACCATTCAAAACTTTTGTCACCTATAGCGATTTCTAAGTCACCATAGGTTCCGCCCGGTATTCTCCACGCACTCCACCGAAATTTATTTAGCTTTTCGTCAAAGGAAACTACTGCGAAAGCGTCATGAACTATATTGTCCTTTTTCGTTAGTGAGTCCCTCTCAAAACCTTGTCCGTTGATTATAAAAATTGTGCTGTCAAGATTTGGTCTAACAGATTCATTCACATACACAATGGTATTTTTTTTACCTCCCATATTAACTACACTTGTCCCAGACCATTCTCC
>JANNAZ010000300.1:0-8333 GCA_031384895.1 Cyclobacteriaceae bacterium
CCTGGGTTCTCTCCAAGCCACCTGTGAACGCGTCTGGTGACACCAGTACTCCTTCCGTTATTGTATACGAGAGCGCTGGATCAGAATCGCCATACACTCTGGTTGCAGCATTCGCCGCCACAGTAATCGGCCGGGCCGTTATGCTAAAGCCCGCGGGGACATAATTCAGACTATAATTTGAGCTAAGCGCCAATGTTCCTTTGCCGATAGAATAGATACCAACATTTTCACCACTTGCCCTTTCCAGTCCTCCGGCAAATGAATCTTCAAATGCCAGCGAACCTTCGGCTATCGCGAATGACAGGGCAGGATCAGCAACACCATAGACTTTCGTGGCAGCATTGGCGCCGATAGTGATCGGACGGACCGTAATTCCAAAGTTCGCAGGAATAACCGTGAGGGAATAATTTGAGCTCAGCGCAAGCGTGCCCTGGTCGATGGAATAAGCACCCACATCTTCACCAGCTGCTCTTACCAGTTCTCCCGTGAATGAATCCTGGGCCACCAATGAACCTTGCGGAACTGTGTACAAGAATACAGGATCGGCATCGCCGTATACCTTGTTTGCGTCACTGATTGTAACTGTAAAAGGTCGACTCGTTATGGTGAAATCGGCAGGCACATATGTTAACGTATAGTTGTCATTCAACGCGAGGGTACCTTGCGCTATGGCATAGGTCCCTACGTTTTCTCCTTCAGCACGCGATACAACTCCCGTAAAGGCATCTTCGTGGAACAATGAACCCTGGGTAATACTGTAGGCAAAGGATTCAGGATCAACTTCTCCGTAAGTCTTCGACTGACCTGAAGTTGCAGTTGCCGTTACCATCGCTTTATCAACTGTAAGCGTTCCTGTTTCGTGAGTAACCACATAATTGACCGGGTCGCCAGGCCGAAGTGCTGTCTCAATCAGTGTTGCCGCCGGCGTAACAATGAATGCTCCGGCATCAAGATCCTGTGTTGAAGTCTTGCGATTACCTTGAGAATCGGTCAAGCTATATGCCATGGACTCAATAACCGAAGTAGTATCATCAGTGTACATAAAGCCTGTATACGTCGAGTAGTAACTTGGTTGATGTTCTCCGTAAGTAATCGCATCGCTCTTCGCTGCAATCACGAGAGGAGCCTGATTGATGGTCAGCGTTCCCAACCCGTAATGGATGTCAAAGTTTTGGGACAGAAAAGCACCAGGAACAATACTGTGTGTCCCGGCTGTAACCCCCGTGACCATATTAATGGAGAACAATTGAGGAATCTCATAAACCACTTCCCCATCGTCGTTGGTGGCTGGTACGCTGTATACATCAAGAGAATCGATGATCACCAGCACATCACCGTTGCTGGCCTCAGTTCCCGCCCCTACCGTTCCGCCGTTGACCAATCCCGTACTGTTGCCAGAGTTTGTGATTTGCCGGGCATTTACCTGAAGGCCATTGTTCGTAATCTGGCGTGCGTTCACAAAAGCAGTTCCGTTAGTCATTTGCCGTGCGTTAACAACTGCATTCGAGTTCGTAATCTGACGTGCATTGGTGATTTGGCGCGCATTGGACAATGGGGTTTTCAGTGTATCTGCCGCACCATCCGCATAGTTCAAGATTGACTGCCGGTCGAAGTCAAGGGTATTCGTGATTTGACGGGCATTGGTGATTTGGCGCGCATTCGTCATCTGGCGCGCATTCATGATGGCATTGGCGCTGGACATGAAGGCCAGATTGGACAACATCGAATTTGTGATCTGACGGGCATTGGTGATCTGGCGCGCATCAACAAGCGCAATGGCATTGTCATACACCTGAATCTCATGCTGCTCTCCAACGTTGGTCAGCATAGTCTGCAGCGTAGCAGGATCTATACTTGTGAAGTCATACCCCGTACCTCCAATTGCGTAAGTAAAATTGATTTCGTCGTCAAATTTTTCACCATATACACGGGTAATGTTGTTGGGCGTAATGGTAATTGGCATTTTTTCAACCACAAGAACGCCGGGCTGGTAGTTCTGCGCATCATAGGTATACAGCTCTCCAAACGTAATGTCCGTCGCCCCATGTGCAGGCGTCAGCTTGTATCCGGTCAGGTTAACATCAATCAAGTCACTCGTCGGTCCATCCATCGTTACAGGAACGAGATTTCGTCCTGCAGCATCCACCTCACCCAGGGGATTATTGGTGAGCCCTACTTGAGCCAGAGTAAGCCTGTTGGCAATGAGGACACCGTTCTCTTCAACCAGAACGCTGGCGGTGTACGCTGGCAATTTTTCCCCATACTTTTTGACCTTCCGGTCTGCCTGAATAACAATACGGGATTTGGATGTACCGTAGAAATACAATGGCTCCGATGTACCACCATCAGCACCGCTGCTAGAGATCGCATCATTCTTCACCAGGATTGGCGGATTGCCTTCAAAGACCGGGATCTTCGCTTCCAACTGACCCGTCGTCTCATTATAAGTTGTCTCTACGGCAACACCACGCAGAAGAACTTCAGAATTGGTTGTAAGGTTAGTCCCATTGACGAAAGCTGTGAAGGGTTCATCACCCGGTGTCACACCTTGTGGAACGATCAGGGGATTGAAAATACTCGGATCAGGAGCAGCAACCGTCAACAAGGCGATGTCTGCGCGGATAAATCCAGACCCTGATTTAAAATCGAATCCATCCGTGTACATGTTCTTGGCCGAGGCCTTCAGAATCTGCCGGATTTCACCTGGCAGATATTTTGGAAGAGCAGGCTCATACTTCTTACGCGCCTCCATAAGCAGGGCGGCTACCGCAGCTGCGTGTGGAGCAGCTGCCGATGTGCCAAAGAAATTGGGGAACCCGTCCCCATTGGGAGATGAGGGCAGATCAATATCCTTTGCGCCAAAATTCACCGTTGTGTTCACTCCGTTCGGAGCAATAAAGTCTGGCTTATTTCTGATCTCATCGTTCGTGCGTGTACCTCCTACCGAGGAAAAACTGGCAACACCAAAAAGCTCTGCTCCATCCGGACGGCTGTAATTAAAGGCCGGTGTATTGCTATACAAAACAGCGCCTACGGTCATTGCTCCTGCCGCATTGGCTTGTCCAACGATGGTAGAATACCCATTACCACCATTGTTGTATTCATTGAACACAATCTGATCGCCACGGAACACGATATATTTGAAACGCACATTGTCAACTCCACCCGCACGAACAACCATAATTTCCGTAGTTGTGGTTTGCGTGATGGTGAATGGCAGGACTTCAATAGGATCGCCGCCCGTGTTGTTCCGGTTAAAACCAAACCTGGTGATTCCCTGGTCTGTGGTTAAATATATGTCGAGGTCATTCTGGGTGCCCACCGACCCGGTGGAATAGACGGGGTCTTCCCATTGCATAACCAACGTATAGGTTCCGGGGCCAACGGTAATGCTCTGGCCGGCGTCACCTCCGCTGAAATTATGGGCAGTCAAACCATTTTTTGAAATCGGAGTAAACATTCCTTCATAGGATTTGCTTCCGAAATTTCCCGCTGCGGTAAAGTAGGAGACTCCTTGTGCGGTTACTTCGTTCACCGCCTCAGAAACTTTCCCGTCTTTGAAAAAAGATTCTGTAACGTAGGTGATGTCATCGACGATGATGTCACAGTTGGCCGCTTTCAACTCCCGGATTCCCTTGGCAAAATCGCTTGCCGTTACAAACCCGGTACGAAATGCCAATTGTGCATTTGGCGCAATGTCATGGATGATCTGAAGCATGGCCCTGCCTTCGTCGGTCCGGGTTCCATACGGATATTCTTTAAGCACCTGTACGTTGGCCGGCAAATCGCCATTGGCGACATCCGTGTTGGCCAATGTATTGTAGCTATCGGAGATAACGCCAATTTTTACACCTTGACCACCGAGGTCATAGCCCTGACGTACCAGATCGGCGCGGAGAGCCTTGTCGCCTTGTGTTGTAACTGCACCACCATTTCCAATAGGAGGGAATGTGGGCCTTACAAAATTGATGAGCGTCCCGAGCGTATTCAACTGCGTCAGATTGGCAATCGGGAAAAAGCCGGTGATGATTAGCGAGCCGTCATCGGCGATGTCCTCGTCAGACAGTCCAAGTCCTGGCAAAATGGTCATCAGCTCAGCCTGTTTGCCCGTACGGTAAATGATGTCGATCTGGACTTTGTCTCCGATGATAAAGAAAACCTCACTCGATGTGGGGCGTCCACCTGCTGCATAAATCTGGCTTAAGGAAGTCAACTCAGAACCGATCAGATCATTGGTTTTACCCGATGCCGGCGCACAAATACCAAAAGACTGTCGGTCATTGACAGTAATGGTAATCGTTGCTGAACTTAAGCATGTGGGTGATTTTGTGACTACGTACGTAATAACATCTCCATTCGTCGCCAGGTAGGTTTGTGGATTAGAAATCACGGATCCGCTTATCGAAAATACTCCAGTCCCTCCTCCTGTAAATGAAGCGTACTGGGTAAGGTCTATGGTGGCCGTTCTGCCGCCATCGGCAGTGCTACACACACTTGGGTTGGTAACGGTGATAACCGGAGGTACGCAAACTTCATAGGGAGCATAAACAACAGTCACTCCACTTTGGATGTTCACCTGGGTTCCACTCCAAAGTGCTCCTGTTACTTCGCTGTTACCGGTTCCGGAACCAATATTTATAGCTGCGTACGGTGCCCAAACTGTTCCAGACCATCTGGACTTAGCTCCGCTGGATGATCCGTTTGCAATGTCAAACGCATACTTCGATGGGCCAGAACCTTTCCCATGAACTTCCGTAAAAATGCGGGTTGGTCCTCCGCCATTGATAATACTCGTGTTGATCTTTGACAGAAGGGCATTGTTATGCACATAAATCTGGAACGTACCAGTTGGGCTGTTCTTAAAATCAAATACAAACGTATTGCTGTTCTTATTATCTATCTGATCAATGACATAAACACCCGGGCCGCCAAACGTAAGCGTTTGGTTTCCCGACAATTTGATGTCATCGTAAGCACCCGGCGTGATGGTACGGGTTGTGGTGATGTCCGGCAATGCCGGGAAAGGTGGAAATGGTGCAATTGCGGGTAGTGAAGGATAAGTTGGCAGAGCGGGTATACCCGTGATGTTTCCTTGTGCGGGTGCAGGACCCGAATAGGTCGTTCCGGAAGGATGCGTAACCTTACCTGAAACGGTACCACTGGAAACTACGATATTTCCATTGACATCGATATTTCCTCCGATGTTGGCACCTGAACCAATCGACAAAATCGTGCCTGTCACAACAGGTGAATTGCTTGCTGCGATCTTGCCGCTCACGGTGTTGCTGTTGGAAAGTACAATTGTTCCTTTACTATAGAGGTTACCAGAAACGGTTGAACTGCCTGTTGATTTGATCAGCTTGAGACTGCCAACTGACCCGCCGGTGATGGTCGATGAAGACCCAATTTGAACGGCATAGCCTGGTGTAGTTGGTACCGTGGCCCCAGGGACACCCTGTCCTGAAAAGAGGACAAACTCCGACATCTGCACCTGCTGGGCAAAGGCTGTCGAGAAGAAGAGCGTAGTAGCAACGAGAGCAAACCAGTAGATAATTTGGCTGGCATGCTTGGTCGCAAAACCGGGTTGCCGGGTTGCACAATGGAATAGATACATAGAGGTTCGGGGGGTTCTAAGCTAAATATAAGGTTTTCTCAGTTCAATTAGAATTCTACTGGTTGTTTGGCCTTTGAATTATTCACAATCACCTGATATGCAAATGCTTACAAACCCTTACGTTGCGCATCCTAACCCTCCACTCCCTATCTGGACTGTATCGTTTCAAGGGTCTCTGGGTAACCCCCTTTTAGGTATTACAAGAGCGCTATTTTACCAAACAGAAACACTCTTTTTGGGGCCAATTAGGGTCTAATTTGAAAATGGACGTAAAAACCTCATTTACAGATTGTATTTTTGAGCATGGAAGAACTGGAAACAGAGCAAACTGATAAAAAGAAGAAGGGCAGCAAGGGCAAAGAGACCCTATACCGCGTTGCCTATCGGAATCAAATCGCATTAATTCAGATAGCCGATAACAAAGCAAATTTGATCATCAGCATCAACACGATGATCATTTCCTCTATCATCGCTGTCAGTGGATACGGGATTGTTTCTGACAGTTTTAAGGACAAGACCAGCATCATTATTCCCATTGCCCTTATTTTGCTGAGCTGTCTTACGTCTGCCATTTTCGCCATCCAGGCAGCCAAGCCAAAATTGATTAAAGCAAAGGCGCTTGAGGCGACTAAGAACAAGTCCAGCATGTTATTTTTCGGAGTGATCGCTCAGTATTCACAAGAAGAGTACCTCGAGCGCATGAACACCTTACTGACGTCAGACAAGGATATCTACGAAACCATGAACATTGACCTGCATAACCAGGGACTCATTCTTAGCCGGAAATATGCGCTGATCAACCGGGCATACCGGATTTTTATGTTTGGGTTTATCCTGAGTGTGTGGATGTTTTTGGCGTTTTTGGTGGCGGGGTAGTTAATTGCTGCCAGTGAAGATGGCATCAGGAAGTGGTTAACAGCTTGTAGATGCAGTGATGAACTGAGCTTATTATCTCACGCAAAGACGCAAAGCACGCAAAGTTAATACAGCTACTACATTCTTGGCTCGGGACTCTATGCTATCCGTTCTTCTCTTCATATTCCGAGGGCAACACCCCAAACTCCTCCTTAAACACCTTACTGAAATAAGACAGGTTCGAAAACCCAACTTCGTAAGCTACCTGGGACACAGGTCCCCACTCTTGGGCCAGCAGTTGCGCCGCCTTCTGCAGCCTCAGTTTTCTAATCAACTCATTCACCGCTATCCCCGTCAGCCCCGATACCTTCCTATACAACTGCACCCTGCTCATACCAATATCCTCCGCCAGTGACTCCACGCTCAACTGCCCGTCACTGTAAACCTTAGTTGTCAAACCTTTCAAAAAGCATAACTTTGTAAAAACAGGATCGATGAGTACAGTACTGATAGCCCGGTTTAAGAACCAACGTGAAGCCGCCTTTGCGGCTAAACTGATTAAACAATACAGGAAAACCTCCAAAGTAATGACTGGGAAAAACCTGGAGGACTTGTATTTAGGAGAGATGATTGAAGAAGGTTTGAAGGAAAAAGGCACTTTGTCAAAAGAGGAATTTAAAAAGTATTTAGACAAACGCATCAGCGACTTGAGCTGATGAATGTCACTTACTATCCCAGTTTTAAAAGGGACATTGATAAAGTAAGTCATCGCAATCTGTTGGCTGCGCTCCGTGAAAAAATACTGCAAATTGAAACTGCACAAGGCCAAGCCCACATTACTGGGCTGAAACTGCTTAGGGGCTATTCCAGTCATTACCGGATTCTTGTCAAAAGTGAAAAGCACTCCTACAGAATCGGGGCAATTATTCGCGGTCAGACCATCTGGCTTGTCCGGTTCCTCTCCCGCAAAAAGATCTATAAAGAGTTTCCTTAACATAGCGTCTCTATTTTTCAGCATACTCAGAGGGTAAGACACCAAACTCCTCCTTAAATACCTTACTGAAATAACTCAGATTCGAGAATCCCACTTCGTACGCAACTTGTGATACCGGACCCCACTGCTGTTGAAGCAGCTGTGCAGCCCGTTGGAGCCTCAACTTGCGGATCAACTCATTCACCGCTATCCCCGTCAATCCCGATACCTTCCGGTACAACTGCACCCTGCTCATGCCAATATCTTCCGCCAGCGACTCCACGCTCAACTGCTCGTCGCTGAGCCGCTCCAGGATCTTCTCCTTAACACTATTCAGGAACTGCTCATCCGCCGATAGCACATCTACCCTCGGTCCTTCGGTCATCAACTCGGTACGCAACTTCTCCCGCAACTTCTGCTGGCGGCTTGCCCCGTTCCTCACCTTGAGTAACAGCTCTTGCTTGTTGAAAGGTTTGGTCAGGTAATCATCCGCCCCGCTCTGCAATCCACTTAGCTTGCTGTCTTCGCTCGACTTGGCTGTCAACAGGATCAACGGGATGTGGCTCGTTCGGATGTCGCTCTTCACTTTCTGCGTCATCTCCATCCCGTCCATCTCCGGCATCATCACGTCAGAGATGATCAGGTCGGGGACCTCAGTAGTTGCTACTTCAAGTCCTTGCTTTCCGTTCTCCGCTTGCAGGAAGTAAAACTCGCTTCCTAATGAATCTATGATGAATGCTCGTAAGTCCGCATTGTCCTCAACAACCAGCACGTGCGGTTTGCTGGTGTCCACTTCATCATTCAACATTCGGTATTCAGTATTCAATATTCCCTTAGTCGGGTCTTCGCTATTAGCTATTGGCTCTTGGCTTGTGGCAGCAAGCGTTGCAG
>JANNAZ010000327.1:0-9237 GCA_031384895.1 Cyclobacteriaceae bacterium
TTGCGCGGCGAGGTGTCATACTATCAGCGCGCAAAACCACATAGAAATGTGTGTTGCTTTTCTCATCAATTACAAGCGACTCATTCGTTCCCAAGGCATGTTCGGTTGACCAATCTGCAAGGAAGGAAAGTGCAAGGCCAGAGGCCCCTTTGAAAATCTCCATTTGACTGTAGAATTGGACTTTGTCAAAAACTGATAGGCTTCGGCCGGCTCCTTCAGTCTTGACAACCGCATCTAACTGGCGCTTGAGTTCATCCCCCAAGCGGACGAGATTCATTTCGTATTCAATCGGATTAATTGTAAAGAGGGCCCACGCGGCCATCTCTCGGATAAGCCGGTCGGGGTTGAACAACTGGGCAACAAGGTCCAGGGTAAAATCCGGAATCCCTGAGGCGCCGATCTGACGCAGGACGCACGCCTTCGTCCAACGGTTCGTCTGCGTAAATTCCCGATTGATCAAGAACTTCAAGACAAGCTTTTCATCCAGTGGGATTCGTGGATAAAAGACTTCCAACTTGCGAACCCGATCCTGATCCGAGATTTCATCGAGCACAGGAATGATGCGTTGCTTCAGCTGATCTGACAAAAACACATCCAGAAGCTCCAGCGCAAAGGCAGTTCCCTCGATTGTACCACTCTCAATATTCTCTTTGACCAGTTGAATGGATCGCGCATCATACAGCATGGCCAAAAGCATATAGATGTGCTCAATGTCATTGGTAATCTCACTTCGCAGAGCATCTTTGACCAGCTGGGCCACACCCTCTTCTCCAAGCTCGTCTATAGCGCTCAGGTTCCAGACCAAATCGCCAATATCGGTTTCAATTGCATAGCGGATTCGCGGGCCTTGCGAAGCCCCAGCCTTGAAGGCTGCTTCGCCCAGAGCCAACAACACCTTTGAAACCACAACTTTATCTGGATAATCAATCTTGTTCCATAAGATATCCTTGGCGTGTTGTCCACCGATGTGCCCAATGATTAGCACAAGCTGATTTAACACGTATGCGCTCTGTCCTGTACGGTAGAATGAAGCATCCAGGATGTTTAGCGCTTTACCCCCAATAAGGACTAACGCTTCAGCTGCCTGGTTGCTAAATTGAGCGTTGCCAAGATTTTCAATCAGCGCACGGATTACTTCCGGTGAACTTCGTTTTATCGAAGTCTTAATTGCGGTATGACGAACATTTTCGTTGCTATCACTAAGAAGTTCAATAAGATAGGGTACGTTATCCTCCGATGTGCTATGAAGCAGTAACTCAGCTGCATATTGTCGATCGCCAGCCTCAGGCGACCGGGTGAGTTTCATTATCCTGCCCTTGGTAATATCTCCCCCACTTTTGATCATCAACTCCAGTTCACTCCGGGTGAGTAGATTCCTATCGGAAACCTGTGCTTTGGCCATGTCATACTTGATGACATACCGATCGGACACAGAGAGGCCCTTCATTTCATTCATCCGCCGCTGCGCAAAATCACGAACCTCCGGATGCTCATTTCGAATGAGGGCATTCACCCACCGATTCACTCCAGCAGGACTAATCTTTTCAAGCAATTTATACGAGAATACAGCAGTCCCCGGCACCTGACTTACCAATTGCGTTTCCAGCTTCCTGGTTATCCGATCTGTGCCCATCTCTACCATTTCAGAAGAATTCAGAGCGGCTTCCAGTTTGTTCTTGATTTTTGCCTTGTAGCCTGCGTACAGTTTGGCGATGATGTAGATATAAACGATGGCCAGGATGGACAAAAGTATCGGCATCCAAATAATCTGAAAAATAGAAAGTGTAGCAAATACAAAAATCAAGGCTCCCGCAACGAGCCGTCCGGATTCACTGACTACTCCCTCCACTTTTGATTGAACACCAAATCGGGAACGGCTATCGAGCGGAATAAACAACAATTTGAACATCGGATTCTCAAGCGAATCGCGAATCATGCTGTTAAACAACCGGATCAATGCCACAAACAAAAAGAAGAAAATGAATGTATTGGGGGCCATCTCTCGCGTATATCCGAAAACGAGGCCACTGAACGTGGCGGTGAGCGCAAAGAAGCCAACGACAATAGGTAATAACATGAGCGACACCCGAATTCCATAGTTGCTTGTGATCCGATCGTTGACGAATGTCTGCATCACGAAACTCAAGCCGTAAATTGCCAAATTAAAGAATGCCAGAAACTTGGTCAGTTCCAACTGATCCGGGTACTGAACTTTGATCAACTCCTGAAAGGTGAACTGGCCGAGAATCAGCAGAACCATGGACACGATAAGGAAAATCGACAAGAGCTTTGTGTAGGGATCACTGAAGACCTTGAATAGGCTAGCTTCTTTGATCACCGACCGATCAAAATCCCGAGGGTCATTTTTAACAAGCGGAAATCTGAAAGAAATGAAGATAAAGTGAATTGCCGATATGATGATACTGATGGCGCAAACAATCAAATAATTATCTGTTTCTTTAAAAATCCCGGCAGTAATCGGAATAAGCAAGTTGGCCAAAATAATAGCCGTTAACTGTCCGGTGTCGATCCAGCCTATGATCCGCTTTGACTGCCGGAAATTGAATAGTCGGCCAAAGATTCCCCAGTAGCTAAGAAGCAGTACCGCACTGATTGGCCCAGTCATACAAAACATGGCGAAAATAATTGGCTCCTTGTACTGCGGAGGCCCAAAGTGGTAGCCTAAATAAAAAGAAGTCGTAATCGCGACCACGGTTAGTATCGTTACCGTTGTCAGGTTGGAAAACTTGAGGTGGTTTTGAGCAAATGAAAACGTAAGGGTCGCAACAATACCAAAAGATCCAGAGAGCAGGAATGCCTTATTCAATTGGTCCCCCAACGTGTTCAGGAACAAGGATTCAGCAACAACGCTGTATGTAGCCAGGAATATCCCCATAAAGAACCCCGCCCCAAGCATTAGCAGCACTTGGTCCCGCTCCTCTTTGCGGACGTTGAGATAGTCAAAAAGTTTTGTCAACATGATAGAAAGTTACATCCTTCGCCGCTAAATAAAAAAAGCAGGACTCAATGCCCTGCTTTCCATGTTAAAGAATACGTTCCCTATTTCTTCTTTGTAACCGAATCTGTTGCGGCCGGCATGGACTTTTCTAACCGGTACGCCTCATTCAGTCCTTTGACCACGGTCGTGCTGATGTCCATGCTGTCGCTTGCGAAGAGTACATCGCTGGTAGCATCGTACTTGAACACAATTTGGAGGTTGTTTTCTTCGCCATATTTCCTAAGAAAGGAGGTAACTTTGTCATACAACTCCTTGGTCATTCTTTCCTGATCCACAGCCATTTGCTGGGACAAACTCTCCTGATATAATTGAAGGTTCTGACGTTTTTTAGTCAGGTCTTCTTCCACCGCACGAGCTTGGCCGATTGTCAGGCTATTTACGGTTCGCTGGTAAGAATCAAACTCACCTTGAAGGCCGGTCGCCCGGGCCTTGAGGTCCTTATCCAACTGCATGCCCTTCGCCTCAAGTTTCTCGCGACTAGCCTTAAAGTAATCGTAGTACTTCAAAACGGAGTCTGAGTTAATGTAAGCCAACCTTAAGTTGCCCCCTGAAGCAAGGTCCGTCTGCTGTGCCTTGCTTGACCCAGAGAAATGCAGATAGTAAAGAAACATGACCGCTATGGCCAAGATTGCATTGAATGCCAATGAGATATTTTTCATAGTTTAATTATTGGGAGGCAAATATAGGGGGAATAACTAATTACTGCTCATACCATTTGGCATACATGGGATAGTTACGGGCGGTTCGTGCAATGACTTCAATCATTTCAGGGCCGATGTCCTTTAACTTCCGCGCAGGCGTGCCCCCATAAATGCTTCCTGATTCGATTATCGTTCCGGGCAGCACCACCGCTCCCGCTGCTATGACTGAATTACTACCTACAACAACGTCATCCATAATAATCGCTCCCATCCCAACCAATATATTGTCGCCCAAGGTACATCCGTGTACTACTGCAGCATGAGCAATCGAAACATTACTGCCAATCACAGTCTTTGCCTTTTGATAGGTGCAATGGATGATCGCCCCATCCTGGATGTTTGTATTGTCTCCGACGGTAATGGAATGAACATCGCCACGCACCACTGCATTGAACCAAACTGTACACTTGTTGCCCAGGATAACCTCTCCGACAACCACCGCGTTATCTGCCAGAAAACACTCGGTTCCGAATACCGGAGTAAAGCCTCTCACTGATCTTATAATGGCCATTGCATAGCTGGAAAGCGCCAAAGCTACCAAATGGGGTTGAAATTAGTGTCTGCCAAGATGTCATCCAGAGGCAAAAAAGTCGTAAATTTGCACCCTAATAGTTGAAATGAAGGGCATAATCGAAGATTTGGAGATTGTACAAGAGCCTGCCGCGACCCAGCGTGCTCAGGTGACCGCATCCACAGACTTGGGAAACGGTCGAAAAGTCTACATTGAGAGCTATGGCTGTCAGATGAATTTCTCTGATAGTGAGATCGTTATATCCATTCTACAAAAGCAGGGATTTCATACTACTTCACAAATTGAATTAGCTGATGTAGTCTTACTGAATACCTGCTCGATACGTGATAAGGCCGAGGTAACTGTGCGAAACCGGCTCCAGCACATCAACGGCTTCAAGAAGTTAAAGCCCGAACTTATGGTTGGGGTGCTGGGATGTATGGCCGAACGATTGAAATCCAAATTCCTGGACGAAGAGAAGATTGTTGACCTGGTGGCCGGCCCGGATGCTTACCGGGACCTCCCCCAATTGATTAGTCAGGTTGACGAAGGGGAAAAGGCGGTTAACACATTTCTTTCACGGGAGGAGACCTACGCAGACATAAGTCCAGTGCGGCTTCACTCCAATGGGGTAACGGCTTTCGTTTCCATCATGCGCGGCTGCGACAACATGTGTTCATTCTGTGTTGTCCCCTTTACCCGGGGGCGAGAGCGCAGTCGAGATCCAGAATCCATTGTAGCGGAGGCTCGCGATCTGTTTGACAAAGGGTTTCGCGAAGTGACGCTTCTCGGTCAAAATGTTGACTCATATAAATGGAGCGAAGAAGAAAATAACAAGGCTCGTCTAAACAACCGCGGGCTGGTAGACATTGTCAATTTTGCCAACTTACTAGAACGAGTCGCTCAGGTTAGTACAGATCTGAGAATTCGTTTCTCTACCTCCCATCCGAAAGACATTACCGATGAAGTGCTCGATGTGATCGCACGACACAACAACATCTGCAAGTACATCCATCTACCGGTTCAAAGCGGGAACTCGAAGGTGCTGGAACGCATGAACCGCGGGTATTCCCGAGAATGGTACCTGAACCGGATTCAACGGATCCGGGAAGTTCTAGGTGAGGATTGCGGATTGTCATCCGACATGATCACCGGCTTCTGCGGTGAAACCAACGAGGAATACCAAGATACTCTTACCCTGATGGATCTTGTCCGGTATGATTATTCCTACATGTTCATTTATTCAGAGCGCCCGGGAACCCTTGCGGAGAAAAAATTCTCAGATGATGTGCCAGAAGCAACAAAGAAGCTTCGGCTTTCAGAAATCATCGCAAAGCAGCGGGCTCATTCCTTACAAAGTAATCAACGTGATGTTGGCAAGACCTTTCTTGTGCTCATCGAAGGATATTCCAAGCGTTCTGATGAATCCCTTCAAGGTCGAAATTCTGCAAACAAGGTGATTCTATTCCCAAAGGGCAATAAAACAAAGGGCGAATACGTCTTGGTCAAGGTTAACGGCTGCAACGGTGCGACACTTTTTGGAAATTTGATAGAGTCATAAAAATGGCGATTTCAGAAAACGATATTCAAAGCACAAAGCAACGGTTTGGGATCATTGGCAGCGCACCCCTGCTCAACCAGGCCGTTCGTGTCGCCATTCAGGTGGCGCCGACAGAAATGTCAGTGCTTATTACGGGCGAAAGCGGAAGTGGAAAAGAGTCATTCTCGAAGATCATTCACTCGCTTAGCCCACGCAAACACGGACAATTCATTGCGATCAACTGCGGATCCATTCCCGAAGGAACTATTGATTCTGAGCTCTTTGGACACGAAAAGGGCTCGTTTACCGGCGCACACGAAGCCCGGAAAGGATACTTTGAAGTAACGAATGGAGGGACCATTTTTCTTGATGAGATTGGCGAAATGCCGCTAGGCACGCAGGCCCGACTTCTCCGCGTTTTAGAGAATGGTGAATTCATCAAGGTGGGTTCTTCCAAAGTTCTTAAGACGGATGTGCGGGTCGTTGCTGCAACCAATGTTAATCTTCTGAACAAAGTCGACGATGGAAAATTCCGCGAAGATCTATATTACCGGCTTAACAGCGTGCCTATTTATGTACCCCCGTTGCGCGAACGCGGAAAGGACATCGAGCTCTTGTTCCGTAAGTTCGCATCCGATTTTGGAGAGCGATACAAAGTGAAGCCCATTTCTCTCGCTGATGATGCTAAACAGGCCCTGCTGAACTACCGGTTCCCCGGAAATATCCGACAGCTCAAAAACCTGGTAGATCAGATCTCCGTACTTTCTTCCGAGCATAAAGAAATTTCAGGAGAAGTTCTTCGCACGTACCTCCCTCAGGAGAAAAGTCTTCCAGCTCTATATTCATCGGGAGTGTCGCAGGATATCTCTGAACGGGAGATCCTCTACAAGGTGCTATTTGATATGCGCAAAGATGTAAATGAACTAAAGCGCATTCTGCTGGAAAGCATTAACAGTCCATCCCGGGCGGCACAACTTATCAAGGAGAACCCGGATTTGTTTTCGGAGGTTCACTCGGCTCATAAAACCGATCAGGATCCAGTCGTTCTCAACCTCAGCTCAACTGTCGATGCCCCTGCGCCGGAAAATGGAGAAGAGGTGCAGGACATCACGCACGAATCGGCTGACGATTCCCTTTCCATTGAGAAGAAGGAAAAGGAATTGATAATGCGCGCGCTTCAAAAAAACAACAACCGAAGGAAATACGCGGCACGGGATTTGGGTATTTCCGAGCGGACCCTATATCGGAAAATCAAAGAATACGAGCTTGAAGATTAGAACCTATCTAGAACTCTTTTTCCTGCTTGCCGTGACTAACGGCTGCGGCGTCTATTCCTTCTCCGGTGCCGCCACTACGGCCAAGACCATTTCCATTGATCCTTTTTTTAATAACACTGATCTTGCACCGGCCAACATCGGAGCTACATTTACAAACAAGCTGAAAGACTACTATCAGCAAAACTCCAGCCTCCGCGTATCGGAGAGCGGAGAACTTCACATAGAAGGCATTGTTTCAGAATATCGGATCAATGCCATGGCCCCGGTCTCTACCGGAAACCCTAACACCCCAAATACCGCTGCCTTGTCTCGTCTCACTATCGGCGTGCGCATTACGTTTGAAGATTCTATCGACCCGAAGAACAACTTCAAAGACCGCATTTTTTCTTTTTACAAGGACTTTGACAACAACCTCAATTTTCCCAGCATCCAGGAAGATCTGGAAAAGAAGATTTTCGATCAGATCCTGATCGATATCTTTAATGCAACCGTGGCAAACTGGTAATTTTCAGCCATTTGCCTAGGCTAATATTTTCAGTAGATTTACTTTTTCAATTACATGACACCTTCGTCCTTTCGGTTACTGATAAATAATTTTACGGCACTTACTCCGGCCGAGTATGCGATCGTGGGGTCTCTTGCCACAGAATATCCGTATTGCCAAGTCTTGCATATCGTGGCAGCAAGGGCCGCAAAAGACATGAACCGTACTGAACAGCAAGATCGGTTGCATCGTGCGGCTGTTTATTCAACTGACCGTTCTGTCGTAAAATGGGCCATCAGTGCGCCTGTGGCAGTGCGTATTTCTCCAGTTCCTGCCGAGGTAATTTCCTTGCCACCAAATATTGAAAACATCCCGCATCCTGTCGCCGTAAGCCATACTATAGAGGCGGTACCTGCTCCAGCCAAGGCTCGCGCAATCACGCTGGAAGGCGATGCACTCAGGGAGGACTTATCATACGAGTTAAAACGCCTTCAGCAACTGAAGCATGATTTTGAAGCCAGTTATGAGGCCTTGAAACAAACCATACACCCTGACGCGGGCCCAGCTTCGTATCCTTCCAACGCGAAAGAACCTCCACTCATTGAAGAGATCAAAGCGACGCGCAAGAAACTGAAGACACCAAGTCCAAAAGTCGCCGAGCAAGGAGAGATTATTGATCAGTTCATCAAAGTGGCCCCCACCCTCCCAAAGGTTAAAGTTGGAGAGCCCTCTGTAGATCTGGCTAAAGATTCGGTGAATTATGGCGACAACATTGTCTCAGAAACGCTAGTAAATATCCTGGTGAAGCAAGGCAAAACGGTCAAGGCAATTGAAATGCTGAAGAAGCTGATTTGGAAGTTTCCACAGAAAAAGGCTTACTTTGCCGCTCAAATCGAAGCACTGAAAAATTAACACATGTATACTTTATACGTAGGCTTGACCATTTTCGCATCTGTCCTCCTTGTTTTGGTCGTGTTGGCACAAAACTCCAAGGGCGGTGGATTGTCTGGTCAATTTGGTGGAAGCAGCGCCAGTAACCTGATGGGCGTTAAGAAGACCGGCGATTTGCTGGAGAAATTGACCTGGGGATTGGCTATTAGTGTAATGGCACTCGTATTGGCCACGAACTTCACAACACCCAATTCTGGTTCGGGTACGGACGACCTGTTGGAACGTGCTAAAGATCAACAGGAAACTCCCGCCCCAGCGCTTAAAAAGGCCAACTCCGACTCTACCGCTAAGTAGCTATCCTGACTTTGAGAGGTGCTTGATCAGCAATCGTTTCGCAATCGGAACGAGCGTCTGCTCATATGGAAATTTCATCTTAAAAAGGACGAGAAAGGTTGCCGGGTTGGGGAGCTCGGTGTATTTCCGGATTAATCCCAATTTCATATTTTCATACGAATTCGCAAGATCATATTTTGTCGTACCGATGAATTTTGTCTGCAGCTCGTGCATCCCCTCCGAATTACTATGAACAAAAGTGATTTGATAGCGGTAAATGCTGGTTTCTGCTTCCGGTGGCTGCGTCATAAACATATACCCTTCACGCGCATACAGGGGAACAACCCCAATCGATGACAACTCGCACTTCGATTCTACATAATCATAAATCGAAGCGCCTTCTTCCACATACCCCTTCAATTGCGGAATAGCAAATTCGATAATAGACTCAATCTCCTGCATGATTGCATCATCTTCAATC
>JANNAZ010000342.1:0-2317 GCA_031384895.1 Cyclobacteriaceae bacterium
CGACCAGCGGATGCGCGCAAGCAGGAAACCGAAAATCCATCCGATGATAAACAAGGTTGAATAAAGTTGGAAACGCGCTGTAGTATAAAAAACATCAAATTCGCCGTGCAATCGACTGATGACTCGCTCTGTAATCCAGTACAAGAGCCAAAGCCCCAGGAAGGTGATCACCCAACGGGCGCCGTAGTAGTAAAGCGTATAGGCGGCAAGTAATCCTGCAGCGAAATAAATCGCTTGGCTACCAATCCCGGTAGACAGCGCCGTGTATGAAAAATTCAGGAAGCGCAATGTAACGTAACCGATGAGGATCGTCGGAAGGACCACCAGTACCCAGCGGATCAGCAATTGCTCAAATCGGTCGCGGCTATTCGTCATGCCTGTTATTCAAATTCAATCGTATTGGTTAGCCAACTATTTTCCCGTTGTCTCAAAACAGCAATGATTTCCTTTTCATTTTTTAATAGTTCTCTCCGTAAGGATGAAATTAGCCAGGGTTGACGCAACCCATCAGCCGGCTTCGACTCCGGCCTAAAGAGAATGTCTTTGATTGAAAAATGAAAGGGCGATGGGATGGCGTTGGACAATTTCACCACCACAAGCGGTACGGAAGGTGCCAGCTTGCGGATTATGCTTTCGACTTCGCTAACGGGTGAAAGCGATGAAAGACATACAAAAGCGGCTTTAGCAGGATTCACAAAAGCAGTTGGGGTATTTGATGTTTGCCACGAGGCTGCAGTAATCTGGAACAACTCGTTCTTCTTTTCGCTCAATCCTGCCAACTTGGGCACTTCCTGATCCTGAGGGATGCGGACGTCATGGCCGTTCCGCTGAAGGGCTTCGAACAGATTTCGGACATGGTCTTTGTAAATGTTGAGCAGTTCGGTTTCAAATACGCCTTGCTTCAGGCCAAATCCGTGAAAATAGCTTACGTAGAAATACAGATGAGACGCATACGGGTCCTTGATCTCCGGGACACGCACGACAAGCTGACCGCTCTTCGCATAGATCTTCCACACGATGCGCTGAATGTTATCGCCAGACTCAAACTCTTTGTAGTTGACATGCTCTCCTTCCACCCGCTTGGATATGTCGATCCGGTGCTTCTGCTCCTCTGTTGAGTTCGGTTGCGCTGCAATGCGCTGTGCCGGCTGCGGCAACGGAAGGGTGTAAACCTGCTGCGTTAGGCTGATCTTAGCCGGAAGTGAAACCAGGGATAGCATATCGCTGAACGAAATGAGTACGTGTTCTGCATCATATATTCCACGATCGTATAGCAGTGTTCGTCCGTTCCCTTTGATGGCATATCTCCACCACTGACGTGCTCGCCGTACATCGGTATCGAGGATCACGGGTTGTGACACCCGCCTGCCAGAAAAAACCATCCGCGCCTGAATTGTTCCGAAGAAAGGTCTGAACACTTGACCACTGAGGAGAATGGAAATCGGCACCCACCCTGCTTCAGCCTTTTGGCCGTCACCGAATTTTACTTGAATCGTGATGGACTTACTCCTGACCCTGGAAGTAAAATATGTCCATGTAATCAGTGCGGACAGCGTGCTGAGTACCAGGAGCCCGACCAGGGTCCATTGTACCAGCAGCATGAAATGACGCATGACGAGCCATAAGGTGGAGTCATCCTGTCCATATTCATCCCGGACCCATATGGTGAGCAGCCAAAATCCCAAAATGGACAGTAGCAAGTGCCACCGTACCCCGGTCTGTTTTGACCAGTAGGCGGAATTGCGAAGAAAGCCTGACAGCGAGAGGGGGATCATAGTTAGTCGACCTACAAGAAACTAAAATAATCCTAATAACGTGCCCTGGAACAGACAGTTTGAATAATTAATTAGACAGGTAGACTCCGGCTTATCTCTCCATGATCTTGAGGTAGGTATCTGTGGCGAGGTCAAAGATTGGAATACGGTCTACCCAAATGTAATCCGGGTAATTTTGATCTGTATTTGATGATAATGGGCGGTGACCAATATGAACTCGCACAAGACAGTTCGCAAATGAATCTGGCTTTCATGAACCTCAAATCACACTACAAATTCATGGGGATCATGGTGATCGTCATCTTCGCAGTCTATGCTGTATTCGTCGCATTCTTCTTCCTTACCATGACAATCCTGTAAATTGGGCATGGTACAGATAGCCCTGATGACTGGAATTTGCAATGGACTCTTCACTTAGTCCTCATCTTTATCCTTGCCATTGATATATTTGCTCATCTTGGCTGCGTGGGCACTTAAGATGTTTGCCATGCCATCATACTGCCCAAATACTCCTTTGCCGTCCTTGAAGATGACGGGAGAAC
>JANNAZ010000423.1:0-18414 GCA_031384895.1 Cyclobacteriaceae bacterium
GTATGTCCCAGAGCCGCTCTTCAAAAGGAGGGTATTGACTACTTCAATGGGCAGACAACAGTATACCACAGCAAGTGCTCAGCAGCTATCCACTTTTGAAGTTTGCAAAAAGGCTTTGGCCCTTTGCCGGGAAAGAGAAGATTATGTTGCGTTGAGCAAACGAATCCGGTATGAGCTTCGACAGGCAGTCAGGCTTGGCGCCTGGGGCCTCGTCTGGAGGTATGTAAAGCTATGGGCGGAAATTTTCTAACTACTTGCGATTGTCCCCACCGGAGACAATGCTGAAGTAGCTATCATACCTGGAGGGAGCGATGCGCCCGTCTTCAAGCGCCTGCAGGATGGCGCACTTTGGCTCACTTACATGAAGACAGCGTGAGCCAAATTTGCACTCCAACCGAAGATCCCGCATTTCAGGAAAGTAGTCTGAAATTTCCTGTGGCCGCATTTCGGATAGTCCCCACTCTTTGACGCCGGGCGTATCAACGACAAATGTGGTTGGATCAATCAAAAACATCTCAGCAAACGTTGTGGTGTGTGTGCCTTTCTGTGTCGCATTGGAAACTTCGCTGACGGTTTGTTTGAGGTGAGGAAAGAGCCGGTTCAGTAACGTTGATTTCCCTACACCGGAGTGCCCGGCGATCAGGGTGGTCTTGTTTTTTAGAAGTTCCAGCAACGGGGAAAGCGACTCGGCGGAGGTAGCTGAAATCAGTTCCGTGGTTACGCCAACGGATCCGTACATGTTCTGAAGCTGGTCTACGTGCTCCCGTTCTTCCGGTGCGAGCAGGTCCTTCTTGTTGAAGACAAGGACCTGGGGTATGCGGAAGGATTCAGCGCTCACAAAAAATCTGTCTATAAAACCCGTGGATGTCCGTGGTTGTTTGAGGGTAGCAATCAGGAGCACCTGGTCGACATTGGCAGCGAGTATGTGGCTGTGGCCTGTCTTCTTGACCGATTGCCGCAGGATGTGATTGTCCCTTGGTTTTACTTCACTGATCGAAGCATCTTTACCCTCGATAATCAATTCGACCAGATCACCGACGGCAACCGGGTTTGTTTCTTTGACTTCGGCCAGTCGCAGTTTTCCCTGAAGTCTGCACAGGTGCACCTTCTGGTCCTCCCCCAGCACTTCATACCATGATCCGGTTGATTTCAGGACGCGCCCTTCCATGCTTCAAGCGTTTGTTTGCAACGGGCAACAATAATTGCCGTAGCCCCAAGATTTTTTTCAACGTATTCTTTTGTCATGCCGCAAGCCCGTTGATAGGACGTATTGGGGCTGGCGACCAGTTGATATGTTTGCTCGAGTTGAGCAGTATCACGCACAGCAAACGCTCCGCCCAGGTTGATCATATCAGTGGCTTCCTGAAATTTGCTGATGGTCTTGTCTCCGAAAAATATTGGAATTCCATAGCAGGCCGCTTCCAAGGTATTATGCAGCCCCTCTTTGTAGCCGCCGCCAACAAACGCGAACTCGCCATAGCGATAGAGTTGAGCCAGTAAACCGATTTGATCAACAAGAAGAACGTCGGCATTGGCGATTGTGCTGTCATTGGTTTGTGAGTAGCGAAGGGTCTTTCCGCTGATACCCTTTTCGATGGCTGACAAAAAGTGTTCTTCAATTTCGTGTGGCGCGATGATAAACTTAAGCTTGCCTAGATTCTGGTTGATGAACGGAATGAGCACGTCCATATCACTGGGCCATGCGCTGCCAATCACCATGATTTTTTTTCCACCCTTAAACTGAGCGACTAGCGGATTGTTGTCAGCTTGCTTTGCAATCTGGCTTACCCTGTCGAACCGGGTATCCCCGGCACGTGTTGAAGAAATGCCAATGGTTTGGAGTAGATCAACTGACTCCTGATTTTGAACAAAGAAGGAACTGAAGTTTCGCAGAATGCCACGGAAGAAAAATCCCAGCGGCTTGAAGTAAATTTGGTTTGGCCGGAAAATGGCCGAGATGGAAATAATGGGAATATTATTAGCCTTTAGCGCCCGGCTGTAATGATACCAGAATTCGTATTTAACGAAGACAGCAAGCGCTGGCCGAATAATTTCTGCGAACCATTGCGCATTTGCGCGGGTATCCCACGGCAGGTAAAAGACAAAGTCAGCGAGGGGATAGTTCTTCCTCACCTCATACCCGGAAGGGGAAAAAAAGGTAAGTAAAATCCGCGTTTCCGGCCGCCAGGACTTAAGGACCTCAATCACGGGCCGGGCTTGTTCGAACTCCCCGAGGGACGAGCAGTGGAACCACACCAGGGGAGCGGAAGTGGGGGGTAGAGGGAAAGTAGACTTTAGGGTCTTAATCTGGTCTTGTCGGCCCTTTCGGAAGGCCGCCGCCTTTGGATTAAACCACGCGGCAGCTCGATAAATCGCGCGCAATAGGGAAATTCCAAGGGTATAAGCGAGTTCGGCCATCGGTTTGCGGCCTCAAAGATAGAGTTTCAGCCGTGTTCCCCGTATCGGGGCATGATCGCCGATTTTCCTGTTTATATGTCATTTGACTATATTTCAGAAACAATTTATCACAACTATGAGAAAATACATCTCCCTATTCATTTGTGTGTCCGCCATGTTCGTGACGAGCAGGACCATGGCGCAAGCTGATCTGAATGATTTATTGAAAGGCAGCCAGGCGGACGCTAATTATTTGGCGCAAGGATACCTGACTCCTGTGTTGAATGCTATTGGAAGCGGCCTCAATCAAGGTTGGGCCAATACCGCTGGTACGCACAAGAAGTTTGGATTTGATCTTACCATAACCGTTAGTGCAATTCAGTTTCCGTCGGAGGACTTGTTTTATAAGGTTGATAACTCCCGGCTTACAACCCTGAAGATAGTTTCTCCTACGGATGGAAATGCGCCTACGTTGATTGGCCCTGAAACGACACCACTTTATGGATACAAAGACCCGCTAATCACTTCAACTTTTTCCGGCCCTCCGGGTATTGACATAAGTCAGTTACCATTGGGAGGTTTACCTGTTCCAATGGTCAATCTCGGACTCGGGATACCTGTAGTTGGAGATGTTAAGGTTCGTTATGGATCATTTAGTGGTTCTGGTGGTACCAAAGTAAACCTGATTGGATTTGCTGTTCAGCATGACATGAAGCAGCATATTCCTGGTCTCAAGGAAGTTCCATTTGACTTGTCCGCACTTGTTGGCTACACATCTTTCTCTTCGGAAGTTGGGTTTGATCCCACCAGGCCGGATCAGCTTGGCAAAGCAGACTTCAGTGCCACAACTATCCAGGGCTTGATAGGCAAGAAATTCTCCGTGCTTACGGTTTATGGAGGCCTTGGCTATAATTTCTCAAGTGGTTCGTTCAAGGCGACTGGAAGCTATGATACAGGAGTCCCGACAGCGCCAACGATGACTGATCCTATCAACATTTCATCGAGCGTTTCTGGTCCCCGTTTTACGGGTGGTATACGGTTGAAATTCGCTGTGTTCACCTTACATGGTGATTACACCTTCCAGAAATACAACACGCTCACTGTTGGTTTTGGTATTGCGGTAAGATAGAAACCAGTCGAAGAAGATATTTCAAGCCCTCGTTACCTTCCCTGGAACGAGGGCTTTCTCTTTTCTACGAAAGCTTTCATCCCTTCCTTCTGATCCGCACTGGCAAATGTCAGGTAAAAATTCTTGCGTTCGAACATGAGTCCCTCATCCAGTAACGTTTCAAACGAACGATTGACGGCTTCCTTTGCCAGTTGCACAGCAATAGGAGACATCTGCGCAATTTCTTTGGCAAGTGCAATGGCTTCGGTCAAATAGAATTCCACAGGTACAACCTTAATTACAAGTCCATAGAAGTGGGCCTCTTCGGCAGAAAGGAATCTTCCCGTAAGAATTAATTCCATTGCCTTTGCCTTGCCCAGGGCTTTGGTCAGCCGTTGCGTGCCCCCTGCGCCGGGGATAGTCCCGAGTTTGATTTCCGGTTGTCCAAACTTGGCTGTTTCTGAGGCGATGATCATATCACACGTCATGGCAAATTCACAGCCCCCACCCAAAGCAAAACCCGAGACCGCAGCTATAATCGGTTTCTTTGTTTTTCGGATTTGATCCCAGGTGCTGAACTGGTCCAGGAGAAGCATATCCACGGCGCTCTTGTCTGCCATCTGCTTGATGTCCGCGCCTGCGGCAAAAGCCTGTTCATTGCCTGTGATGATAATTACCCTGACCTGGTCGTTGCGGTCAAGTTCCTGAAGTGAATCGCGCACCTCTTGCATTAGTTGTGGATTCAATGCATTGAGCTCTTTGGGTCGGTACAGCTCGATAAGAGCAACGAAAGGAGCCACCTGGGGATTTACTTTGATTAGTTCCATGGAGAAGAATTTGGTCCGTAAATCTAACGATCGTTGGATGAAAAGACAGAACTGATTTTACATTCTATGGGGAAGGTTGGGAGGTGTACTGGGATTGTTATTTTTGCCTTTATTTCGACTAGATGCGGATACTTTTCGTGTGCCTTGGTAATATTTGCCGGTCTCCACTAGCGGAGGCCCTTTTCGTTCATAAGATTTCGGCCCTGGGGCTTACGGACGAATTCCATGCCGATTCATGTGGCACGGACGACTATAATCTGGGAAATTCACCGGATCACCGCACGGTTAAGAATGCCAGAAAAAATGGGGTGAAGATGGAGCACACGGCCAGGCAGTTGTCACGCTTCGATTTTGAACGTTTTGACAAGATACTTGTAATGGACAACAACAACTTGCGACATGCCCTGGCGATGAGTGACCCGATGCATAATTCCAAGATCGCGCTGATGCGATCATTCGATCCCTTGGGTGACGGAGATGTGCCTGATCCATACTATGGTGGAGAAGCAGACTTTCAGAAAGTTTTTGAAATTCTGGATCGGTCTGTAGATGCTTTGGTAAATCAACTCATGGACCAGTCTCCGGATTAACTTTTTATAAGCACTTGGAGCGTGGACCGCGATGACTGCTCAAGGATTAGGCCTTGGTTTCCGCGATATTTGCGGTAGGTCGCTTCATCATAGTTTTTTACGGTGATCAAGGTAAGCCCCGTATTGTAGTACACCTCGAAGTGCGCTGAAAGAAGCTTAATCAGCTGCAATACTTTATCTTCCCGAAAGTCTACGCAGAAGGAAAATGAGATAGCCGAATTCTGCATCACATTGATTTTCAGATTCTGCTCTGAGACAGCATGGAAAATCAGACTGAGCTGCTGTTCGTCGATGAAGGTATAATCGGTCACGGAACAAGAAATCAGACATTGATTTTCCTTGAAGACGATGAGCGGAGGTAGTCTTTCTATTTTTATTTCATGAATTCGGGTGCCCGGAAGTCTTGGATCATCAAAATTCTTGACCAACAATGGGATATTACGGTTGGCCAGCGGTTTGATGGTCTTTGGGTGAATGACAGACGCACCATAATAGGTCATCTCCGCGGCTTCACGGAAGGGTAACTCTTTGAACGCTACGGCTTCGGGGATCCGTTTCGGATCGGCGTTCATTACACCGGGAACATCCTTCCAGATGGTGACGTTGACCGCCTGCAGGCACGATCCAAAAATGGCTGCGGAGTAATCTGAACCTTCCCTGCCCAGGGTTGTCGTGAACCCGTGTTGATTTCCGCCAATAAATCCTTGCGTTACAATGATGTGCTCTTGCAGCCGTGGTGCCAGGGTCTGGATTTTCTTTTCGGTGGTATCCCAATCCACTTTTCCCTCCCGGTATGAGGCGTCTGTTCGAATGAATTCCCGCGCATCAACCCACGCTGCACGGATCTCTTCCTGCTGGAGGAAGGCGGCCACAATATGCGTGGAGATAATTTCGCCCTGGGAAACCACCTGATCGTACAACTGGTCGGGAGAGAGTGTGGGAGTCATCCGACCAGGGAGGGCGGTAAATTCGTCTTCCAGGGTCTTCCAAATAGGATGGGTCAAGGGAAAAAGACCCTTCATTACTTGCTGGTGGTAATCCCATACCCTGGCAATTTCGGGTCGGATATCTTTCCCCAACTGATAAGCACCAACCACCTGTTCCAGGGCGTTGGTGGTCTTGCCCATAGCCGAAACCACGACAAGCAGTTGCTTGTCTTGATAGGGACGCACGATTTCCAACACCTTCCGTATCGCCTGCGCATCGCGTACCGACGCACCTCCAAATTTGAATACGTGAAAAGGATATTTCATACTTTTCCGGTTGAATAGCGGGGATTCTGCACTAACTTTAATGCAGGCATCCCCCTTGCGAATTACTCAAATTTTATGGAACAATCCCGAATTGCACACTCGATTGGTATCGCCCTAGATCGATTCATCAAAAATAACCAAGAACAGTTTCAATATGCGAGCGGTGAATTGTCTCAGCTGCTTCGTGACATCGCCTTGGCGTCTAAAGTGGTTAATCGGGAAGTAAACAAAGCCGGGTTGATCGATATCATGGGGGCAATAGGTTCTCAGAATTCGACCGGTGAAAACCAGCAGAAACTTGATGTTCTGGCGAATATTCGGTTTACCCGGGCCCTGAGCAAAGGGGGAGAAGTCTGTGCGCTTATTTCCGAGGAGACCGAATCGTTTGTTGACCTCAATAACGAGGGAAAGTATGTCATCGCCATTGATCCGCTCGATGGTTCATCCAATATTGACGTCAACGTTTCCATTGGTACCATTTTTTCAATCTACCGTCGTCGCAGTCCGGAAGGAACTCCCATCCAACAGCAGGATATTTTGCAAAAAGGAACCGAACAGGTGGCTTCCGGTTATATTCTTTACGGCTCGTCAACCATGCTGGTATATACCACCGGTCATGGGGTGAATGGATTTACATACGAGTCATCCCTGGGTGAGTATTTCCTCTCTCATCCAGACTTAAAGATGCCTACCGATGGAAATATCTTTTCCATCAATGAAGGACAGTCACGCTCGTTTGCCCCGGCTGTGACCAGGTATCTGAACTATTGCAAGGAGAATGGCTATACGGCAAGGTATATCGGGTCGCTGGTCGCAGATTTTCATCGCAACATGCTAAAAGGTGGCATTTATATTTACCCGGCTACCGGAAAAGACAAGAATGGGAAATTGCGTTTGATGTATGAGTGCAATGCGTTGGCCTTTATCGCCGAGCAAGCAGGCGGATTGGCAACCGATGGAAAGAACCGAATTATGGATATTGAGCCCACTGCACTTCATCAGCGTGTTCCTTTCTATGTCGGCTCCAGAAAAATGGTGGAGAAAGCGACAAGTTTCCTTGGCTAACTATTTCTTTTCGGTAGGCGAATCAGCAAGAATTTCCGGCGCTGCAATGCGGATCACCCCATACCATTTCACAAGTTTCTTGATATCGGAAACGTATACTCGCTTCTCGTCATATAAGGGCACAACTGATTTCATGAATGCCTTCAATTCCGCAGGAGCTGAATTCCCGTCCACACCCAGGTCACCGTCAAAATCCTTCTTGATTTTTTTGAGTACCTCACCAAGTGGCATGGTTCCTTCTTCTGTGCTCACATAAACGGAAATTTCATCCAGCAGAGAAATCTTGGCGTTGGCACCAACGACCAATCTGGATTTTGCCTCATCGAGTGATTCAAGGATCACTCCCGTTTTCCCAGGTTTAACCACCTTATACAGTCCGCCCTTACCAGAAACACTTGCCAAGTCCTTTAATTCCATTGGGTAATTTATTTGCGGAGTAAAATTAGTGATTAATCGGATGCCAACAGCGTCCCGATGTACTTGAGCAGCTCATCTTTTCCACGCCTATCGGTGGCGGATGTAAAAAAAATAGGAGGGAGCTCTTCCCAGGTTGCACCTAGTTTCTTTTCCCACAGGGATTTAGTGACGGCCAGTTGGTTCCTGGTAATCTTGTCCACTTTGGTAAATGCAAGCGCAAACGGTATCCCTTCTTCTCCCATCCACTGAATAAACTCGATGTCGATAGGCTGGGGCTCCAGGCGCGGGTCGAGCAGCACAAAGGTTGTCTGTAGGTTGGTCCGCTTTTTCAAGTAAGTTTCGATCATGGGTCCCCAAGCCTGGCTCTTGCTCCGACTGATGCTTGCGTACCCGTAACCCGGGAGGTCTACCAGGTACCACTCGTTATTGATGATGAAGTGGTTAATCGTTTGGGTCTTTCCCGGACTGGAAGATGTTTTTGCCAAATTTCGCCGGTTGACCAGCAGGTTAATAAGTGACGACTTGCCTACGTTTGACCTTCCGATAAAGGCAAACTCCAGCTTGTCGGGCGGTGGGCACAACGAAGGGTTCGTGTTGCTCATAACAAAATCTGCAGCCTTGATGTTCATGTTTTGGTGCACAATATTACCCATAAGATTGGGTTATTTATGAGGGTGTCCGTGCCTCCTTGTCTGGGTTCTCACTTAAAAATCGTAAATCGTAGCTCAGAATGCGAGCAAGAAAATGAGCGCTGTAGTTCCATACAGAGAAGACCCCGAGGCCAAAAAGCAACAGGTGGCCCGTATGTTTAACAGCATCAGCAGACGGTATGACTTTTTGAATCATTTTCTTAGCCTCGGCATCGACATTATCTGGCGAAAGAAGGCCATACGCCTGCTGCGGGAAAGTGCTCCCAAAAGAATTCTTGACGTAGCCACAGGTACCGGAGATTTTGCCATCGAGGCCCTGACCCTCAACCCGGAATACATTATTGGTGTCGATATTTCTGATGGGATGCTGGATGTGGGCAGGAAGAAACTCCGGGATCGTCAGTTGGACAACCGAATCGAATTGCGTCAAGGAGATTCAGAGAAACTTCCTTTTGCGGACAATTTTTTTGATGCAGTGATCGTTGCTTTTGGGGTACGGAATTTTGAGAACCTGCAGTTGGGCCTTTCGGAGATGCTCCGGGTGGTTAAGCCAGGGGGCCGGGTGGTTATTCTTGAATTCTCCAGGCCGTCAAAATTCCCGATGAAGCAGTTGTACAACGTCTATTTTACAACCATCTTGCCAACGATTGGCCGATTGATTTCCCGGGATCAGGCAGCATACCGCTACCTCCCCGAATCGGTAAAGGCCTTCCCGGATGGCACCGATTTCTTAAGCGTACTTTCCGGTCTGGGGTATAAAAATCCGCAATGCGATCCACTTACGTTTGGAATAAGTTCGCTGTACTGGGGGCACAAGTAGCGCTTTTGCTCTTGTTGAGTTTTGCCGCAGAGGCTCAGCACTATAAGTGGGCGCGCCGCAATAACCCGGAGTTTGACCGTCGCAAAATCAGCTACGGATTCATGATTGGGTTGCACACTTCAGCCTATGAAGTAAAGTACGCGGACAACTTTGTAACACAAAATTTTGACACCGTCCACTCCGTTCAGGGAAATTTTTCAACTGGTTTTTCGCTTGGCTTCCTTGTTAACCTTCGACTCAACGAGGTCCTTGATTTGCGAATAATGCCCAAGGCCGGATTCTACAACCACAAACTCACCTACTACTTTACCAACTACACAACCAAACAACAATTGATAGAGACAACCATGGTCGAGGTTCCCGTTCTGCTGAAATATAAATCCTCGCGTCGTGGAAATGTACGAATGTATATGGTAGGAGGGTTTACGCCGGGCATTGAAGCGTCTGGAAAGAATGATGCACAGTCCAGTACCGAGTCACTTGACATCAAGCGCTTCAACCTCAGTCTGGATGCGGGAATTGGATTTGACTTTTACTTTCCGCTTTTCAAACTGTCGCAGGAAATACGGTTTTCCAGGGGTATCGTAGATATGTTGGGGACCGAGCCCAGCTCATATCGTGAACCGCTCAAAGGCATAACAACCAATACCATCTCCGTCTATTTCATTTTTCAGTAATGACAGCAAAACGAATTGTACTAATTACCGGGGCGACCGCCGGCATTGGGGAGGCAACCGCACGGTTGTTGGCGGCAAATAAGTTCAAGCTAATCCTTTGTGGTAGAAGAGCCGACCGGCTGAAGGTATTACAGGATGAATTGTCACGACAAACCGAAGTTCTTACCCTTCTGTTTGACGTTCGAAACCGCAAACAGGTTTCGGCGGTGCTCCAATCGATACCCGAAGACTGGCGGAATGTGGATGTGCTTGTTAACAATGCAGGAGGAGCGCATGGCCTCGATCCCCTGCAAACTGGAAATGTGGATGACTGGGAGGCCATGATTGATACGAATGTCAAAGGATTGCTATATGTGTCCAGGGAAATCCTGCCAGGCATGATTCAGCGTGGTTCAGGCCATGTGGTGAATATCGGGTCTATCGCCGGACGTGAGGTTTATGCAGGGGGAAACGTTTATTGTGCGAGTAAATTTGCGGTAGATGCATTAAGTCGGGGAATGCGTATCGACCTTAACGCGGCAGGAATCAAAGTCACCCAAGTAAATCCGGGACTTGTGGAAACTGAATTCTCCCTTGTGCGATTCAAAGGCGACGAGAACCGTGCCTCCACGCCCTACCAGGGTCTGCAACCACTTCGAGGAGAAGATGTGGCGGACCTTATTTTATTCGCTCTAACGCGGCCTCCGCACGTGGTGGTGGCCGACCTTGTGGTGTTCCCCGTTGCACAAGCCAGCGCCACCGTGGTGAAGCGCGAACCATAGTGCTAGGGAAGGGTAAATTCCATTTAACCATTTGTTAATGTCCTCCGTTTTCCAAAACTTCACGTGCTTATTCCACACCTATGATACGGATGCTTCGCAGTTTCTCTCTGATTATCAATTACAAGACATTCGTCATCACCGCGATGTCAGTGCTCAGCTCCTACCTGTGTTTTACGTATGGGCTAATTGCTAAATTTCCGGACATGCTCGTGGGCGTTGCCATTGTGTTTCCGGTAGTGTTTTCCATTGGCTCGGCCTACAACCGCCGGGACGCGGCACAACAGCGTTGGGCTGATTACAGGGGCCACGCGATAGCCATTTTCTACGCTACCCGTGACTGGCCTTCCGATAAGAACAATGATCTTCCTGAGCGCACGCGCGCATTGGCTTCGGAGATGGTTAGTAAGACCAAAGACATATTGACTGCGGAGAAACAATCCTGGGCAAAAAAAGAGGAGGAGTTTTATCAACTGTTCTCCAAGCTTTCAGAGATCACCATGGAACTTAGAAAATACGGAGTTCAGAGTGGAGAGATTTCACGTGTAAGCCAATACCTGAGTAAAATGGTGATCGCTTTTGATAACCTGAAAATCATCTATCAGTACCGGACACCAATCACGCTGAGGACCTACAGTAAGGTTTTTATTTATGTCTTTCCCATTATCTACGGGCCCTACTTTGCAAGCACCTTCCATGATTTTTCAGCGAGCCTGGAGTATGTCATGCCAGTGCTTTACAGCTTTATCCTCGTAAGCCTGGATAATATTCAGGACCACCTGGAGGATCCATTCGATCAGGTTGGAGAAGATGACGTCAACATCGACGCCAACGAGACGATTCGCTTATTGGTGTAGGTTCAGGGTACTAGGGCTTGTCCTTAGATTCAACTACGGCAATTCCAAGTTCATTGAGTTGCTGCTGCGAGATAGTTGATGGCGTATCGATCATCGTGTCACGTCCCGAATTATTTTTCGGGAAGGCGATGAAATCGCGGATGCTGTCCACGCCGCCAAAAAGGGAGCATAACCTGTCAAAGCCGAAGGCAATTCCACCATGGGGTGGCGCACCAAATTCAAATGCCTCCATCAGGAATCCAAATTGTTTCTTCGCCTCCGCTTCCGTAAATCCCAATTTCGAGAACATCAACTGCTGCGTGAGCCGATCATGAATCCGGATTGATCCACCGCCAACTTCTGTCCCATTGATAACCATGTCATATGCATTGGCCCTCACCTTTCCAGGGTCGGAATCAAACAAATGGAGGTCATCCCGCTTTGGCGATGTAAATGGGTGGTGCATGGCGTTGTACCTATTTGACTCTGCGTCCCATTCCAGTAACGGAAAGTCGATAACCCACAGCGCCGAAAAGGTGTTCTTATCCCGGAGCCCAAGCTGGGATGCAACTAGTAGACGAAGCTCGCCCAGGGCTTTCCGGGTCTGATCGGGAGTGCCCGCGAGAATCAGGATCAAGTCGCCAGGCTTCGCCTGAAAGAGGGCTGCCCATTTTTTCAATTCTTCTTCGTTGTAGAATTTGTCCACACTCGACTTGAGGGTTCCGCCCGCCTCGTACCGGACGTAGATCATCCCTTTTGAACCGATCTGCGGACGTTTCACAAAATCCGTGAGCTCATCCAGCTGTTTACGCGTATAGGGTGCTGCCCCCTTTGCGCAAAAACCGACCACGAGATCAGCGCTGTCAAAAACTGGGAATCCCTTCCCTTTGGAAAGCGCAGTAAGGTCTGCGAACTTCATTTCAAATCGGGTGTCCGGCTTATCTGATCCGTAATAGGTCATCGCATCGGCATACGTCATGTGGGGCAGGGCTGGAAGATCAATTCCTTTCACGGTTTTGAAAAGGTGCCGGATAAGACCCTCAAAGGTCTCCAGGATATCTTCCCGAGTAACAAATGCCATTTCACAGTCAATCTGAGTAAACTCGGGTTGACGATCAGCACGTAGGTCTTCGTCGCGGAAGCATTTTACGATTTGATAGTATCGGTCAAAACCGGAGACCATGAGTAGTTGCTTGAAAGTCTGGGGCGATTGCGGCAACGCATAGAATTCGCCATGGTGTACACGCGAAGGAACGACAAAGTCACGTGCCCCTTCAGGTGTTGACTTAATCAGTACAGGTGTTTCCACCTCAATAAAGTTCAGGCTGTCCAGATACGCTCGGGTCTGCTGGGCCATTTTGTGACGGAGCTGAAGGCTTTCCCGAACTGGTGTTCTGCGCAGGTCGAGGTAACGGTATTTCATTCGTAAATCATCACCGCCGTCAGTATTTTCTTCGATGGTAAACGGAGGAACTTTGGAAGGATTCAAGATATCGAGCGATTCAATCTTGATTTCAATTTCACCGGTGGGCATCTTATCATTTTTTGACAGGCGCTCGACTACGGTTCCGGTCGCAACCACTACAAACTCACGACCCAGTTGACGCGCTGTCTCCAATAGCCTGGAATCTGATTTTCCCTCCTCCAGGAAGAGTTGGGTAATCCCATACCGGTCGCGCAGGTCAATCCAAAGCAGACTGCCCTTATCACGGGTGCGCTGTACCCAACCCGTCAGCGTCACCTGCTGTTGAACATTCTTTATCCGCAATTCGCCGCACGTATGGGTTCGGAGCATTTGAATTTGATTAATTTTGGGCATGCAAGTTAATAATAAACCGCTTTGATACCGTTAAGGGCTCCAATGAAAGCCATGGCCGTTGTCCTGTTACTGATACTTTCTTCCTTTTCTGTTTCAAAATGGGTTAAGTCCAGGTTACCAGGTGGGGTTACGGTGTCTGTACCTGAAGAGTTGGCGGCGATGACAGTTGAAGATATGGCGCAGCGTTTTCCTTCGGTCCGGGCGCCACTAGGGGCATTTACCAATGTAGACCGGGTGATAGATTTTAGCGCCAATATCAGTGCTACAAACTGGCCGGATCAGGATGTGGATCTAGCTCGGAAGTTTTTCAGAGCCAGCTTGCAAAACCTATATGATCGGTTAGACATGATCAAGGAAGGCACTCAAGTAATTCATAAAAAGAAGTTTATCTACTTTGAGTTTGAATCACGCGTCAGCGGCGATCGCCGTGTCCAGGGCATGCAAGATCCTGTTCTCAAGTACGTGTACATCCAATATTTGGTGCTCAAAGACAAGACGCTGGTTTTCACGTTTTCTTGTCCGAAGGACAAGCGGGAGGAGTGGCAGCCCGTTGCCCAAGAGATCATGAAGCGCATCCGAGTTAACTAGTCATTAACCTACTTTACTTTTCACCATTCCTACTCCATGGAACTCCCTACCGACGAATTTTTCATGAAGGAAGCCCTGAAGGAGGCACAAAAGGCATTTGAAGCGGGAGAGATTCCGGTCGGGGCAGTTGTGGTATGCCAGAATAAAATTATTGCCAGAGCCCACAACCAAACGGAGCAGCTTAAAGATGCGACTGCGCATGCCGAGATGCTGGCGATCACCTCGGCTGCCAGCTACCTGGGATCGAAGTATCTTGATGAGTGCACGCTGTACGTCACACTCGAGCCATGCCCCATGTGTGCAGGTGCATTGCACTGGTCGCAGCTGCAAAGATTGGTGTATGGTGCCGATGATGCGCAGCGTGGGTATCACCTGATAAAGTCAGCTCTGCTTCACCCCAAGACGGAGGTCTCCAAAGGCATAAAACGGGAAGAAGGAGCTGCATTGATGGATCGATTTTTTCGAATGATCCGGGAAAAATAGTAACATTGCAACATGAGTATGGAGCTAAAAGGAAAAGTCATTCAGTTGTTGCCTATGCAGTCTGGCATGGGCAAAAAAGGGCCATGGAAGAAGCAGGAGTTTATCCTGGAAACACAAGCCCAGTATCCCAAAAAGGTTTGCCTTTCTGCCTGGGGTGATAAGATTGATCAGTTTGGGATAACCGAAGGCGACCAGCTAAATGTGGCAGTCGACTTGGAGAGTAGGGAATACAATGGGCGTTGGTACACAGAAGCTCGCGCCTGGAAAATTGAGAAATCGGGCAATGCCGGCCCTGGGAAAGACCCTATTGGAGATGAGCCCTTTAATACGGGCAGCAACAATGCCTCTGCAGACGATCTTCCGTTCTAGCGGATTCAGATCGACTAAGCCTTTACTTTCTTTTTTCCTTCGTCAACACGCTTCCCATTCTCGTGCTTTCCGAGGATAAATACATCTTTTGTCGTTTCGTATTGCTTGGCAGCCTGCATCATGGCTTGCTCAGAATCGCGAATAAGGATGGTCCCAGATTTTGCGCCCTTGTTACGGATTTCAATATAGAAGCCGTCTTTTTTCTTTTTTGGAAGTATTGGAGGTCTGCCCATGTATGAGTGAAATTAAAGGTGTTTAGTGCAACTCTGCCGATTAACCCCAGTGCCAGCTACATTGGTTGAGCCAAAAGATAGAGTTTCTGGTCAATTTCAGACATTGGGCCCGTAAAGATAGCGTTTTTATTTCGGTCCTTGATAAACGGTATTCAATCCCGGAGTCAAGGTGTTGGACGATGCTTCTTTGGTAGTTTTGCTACAACCAGCTCATGGGATTGCCTAATCAACTGGCTCCATTCGGCAGGCCTAAGCGTATCTGGCTCCTCAACCAAAACCCAATGGTGTTGTGCGGCATAGGGCGCTGGAATAATTCCATTGCGTTCTATCAATGTCACAAAATCTTCTGGTGTCGTTTTGAATGAAACCATGAAGGGCCCGTTCATGGTCTGCACACAATACATTTTCTTGCCAACGAGATAACATAGATCGTGCCCCCATTTGATATCAACTGAGGTGCCCGGGAGCCCCATGCATAGCTTTTCAAGTGTCGAGGCATTCATGGTTTGAGGTAAACGGGCATCTGGATTCCGGCCTTGAGGACAGGATCAGGGATTGCCTCCCCGCGAACCAAGGTCAATGGCTGAACCCCGGCCCAGACATCCAAAGAATAGTCCTCCTCGTCGTCTATCGGGGGACCCGTCCGGACCTTTGCAGAAACCTCTTCAATGGTGAAAGAAATAGCCATCGTCGCTTTCCATTCATTGTCTGTCGGTTTTCGGACATCAGCCCAGCGACCCGGACACATTTTTTCTGTAAAGGATTCAAGTGCTGAATAGAGTTCAGGTTTGTCCGTCACTAGTTTGGGGGTGCTAAATAACACCACGGAGCGGTAATTGACCGAATGATGGAATGCGGAGCGAGCCAAAACCAAACCATCCATTAAGGTGACTGCCAGACAAACGGGCAGCTTTCCCTCTGCCAGTTGACGCATGTAGTGACTCCCCACAGACCCATGAATGTACACCTGGTCACCAACGCGGCAAAAGCCAGTTGGAATTTGATAAGGCTGCCCGCCTGAGGCCCAGGCGATAGTGCAGTAAAGCGCCTCATCAAGGATGGAATAGATGGCCGCCTGGTCATAGCTTCCTCGTTTCGGCAGGCGCGTGATGGTTGTTTTTTCCGTCTTTTTGAATTCTTTCATAATGAAAACGTTAGTTTGAATGCGAACCGAATGCCGTCTAGTATTTCTGACTTCCTTCGGAAATGAAAACCTCGATCAAATTTTGATAACAATCTTCCCGAAATGGTCTCTCGATTTCATTTGGGCAAAGGCTTCGTGAATCTGGTCAAGCGAATAGATACTATCAATTACAGGCTTCAGGTGGCGACTTTCCACGAAATCAATCATAGATAGAAATTCATCGCGGGTACCCATGGTGCTTCCAAAGATCGAAAGTTGTTTCCAGTAAAGCAGTCGGGTTGACAGGTTAGTAATCTGACCAGCAGTGCGACCAAAGTTCACGATGCGCCCTCCGGGGAGTGCTAGTTCAAGGAGCTTGGGGAATTGGTCCCCACCTGCACTGTCAATGATGATATCAAATCCTCGGGCCACCTTGCTTGCCTCTTCTGCCCAGGCAGCGTCCGAGTAATTGAAGCCGCCGATTGCCCCCAGGGCAATCGCGCGTTGAATTTTTTCCTGAGAGCCAGAGGTGACGTAGGTTCTTGCTCCGTAGGCGACAGCATAGATCAACGCCCATAGTGCAGCCCCACCGCCGATTCCCGTTATCAACACCTTTTCTTTGGCACGTAAGCGAGCCTTTGAAAACAAGGCACGGAACGCTGTCAACCCAGACAGCGGGAGGGCGGCACATTCCTCGGCGGAAAGTTCCTCCGGTTTTTCGAAAATATATTTTTTGGATACGGCGACATACTCCGCAAATGTTCCGTTGTCTGGTGACCCAAGAATCTTGAACGCATCCCCATGTACGATCGGATTGATACCCCACTCCATGCTGGGATTGATGATCACCTCAGCCCCCACGAGAAGGGGATCGGCATCGTCACCCACGTCTACTACTACGCCAACGCCATCAGATCCCAGAATGATGCCTTCCGGTCGATTTGTTTTTTCTTGCTCTTCCTGAATCCACAAGTCGCGATGATTCAGCGCTGCGGCATGCAGCTTGATTAATACCTGATCCTTAACCGGTTTTGGTTTGGGGAACTCCCCCACGCGTAAAGGCTCTGCGGTGCCCTTGAATATGACGGCCTTCATGCCGAAAACGGAGTTACAGACGGATCAGGTAGTTCCATCCATGCCGGTCGGCCTCGACACCCGTGCGGATGTCCAGGAGCTTCTTTTTCAACCGCTGCTGAATGCTGGTTGGCCCAACGGTCGGAAATTCGTGATCAACTCCGCGGATATTAATGACAGCGATCGGCGCAACGACTGCGGCCGTTCCGCAACCGAATGCCTCGGTCAGTGTTTTATTCTTAAAGCCTTCTTCAAGGTCATCAATGTTAATGCGACGTTCTTCAATGACGAGTCCTGCTTCTTTGGCCAAGGTGATGATGGAATCGCGAGTGATGCCGTCGAGGATCGCTGTATTCAATTTTGGGGTTACCAGTGTGCCGTTCAAGACAAACATAACGTTCATCATACCCACTTCATCAATGTATTTGTGCTCTTTGTGATCGGTCCACAGTACCTGATCAAAGCCTTCCTTCTTGGCAAGCTGCGCAGGGTAGAACGCGCCACCGTAATTTCCGGCGCACTTTGCAAAACCAGTACCCCCTTCAGCGGTACGCGTGTATTGGCCTTCCACTTTAAGACGGAACGGCTTGTTGTAGAAGGGCCCGACCGGGCTGGTCATGACAACAAACTTGTATTGGTCAGAGACCTTTACGCCGAGCCGGGATTCAGATGCAAAGACAACGGGTCGAATATATAGTGATGATCCCTCTGTGCGGGGAACCCATTCTTTATCTAGTTCAATCACCGCATGCAGAGACTGGATGAACATTTCGTAAGGAATTTCCGGCATGCACATGCGATCCAATGATTTGAGAAGCCGCTCATGATGTTTGCGTGGGCGGAAGATGTTTATGCTGCCGTCCACCATACGGAAGGCTTTCATTCCTTCGAAGATGGACTGACCATAATGCAGCGCCAGAATTGCGGGCGTCATGCGAAGTTCACCAAACGGAAGGATTTGTGGTTCGGACCATTCTCCCTTTGCCCAATCGGAAATCAGCATGTGGTCAGAAATATATTTCCCGAATTCAAGATTATTGAAGTCGGTCTCGGAAATTCTGGAATGAGCCGTTTTCTGGATAGAAATAGCAGGAGCAGTCGTCATTTCGTTAGATTTTTGTCAAGGTAAAAATAATTTCATTGATTTTGACTAGGTGATGGTCGTCGTGCTCGGCGTCAAACCAGGCCAAATCGACGGGTGTCATCATCGTTTTCAAACGAGGATGCAGCGCGGATTTAAGCAAACCACTTTCGGGGATGGCTTTATATGCTTCCAGATTTTTTAGTCGGGCAATCCGAAAGAAGTCGACAACCTGCTGGATCGTGC
>JANNAZ010000238.1:0-2679 GCA_031384895.1 Cyclobacteriaceae bacterium
GTTGGCAACCGCGTTGACAAAACGAATGCCCGCGTTGGTCACCAAAGTGCCTGCGGTGAATGTTACCGGTACATCACTAACCACAAAGTATCGAACGCCTCCCGGATCCGTAAGACCTAGCGGAACAAGGCCCATGCTTACCAGATTAGCATACTCTATGGCCGTAGAAGGATTCTGAACTTTGGTTGCATCAAGGTAGAACCCGGTTGTGTCCCAATTCACACATCCTGTACAGGTGGGACACACTTTGGTTCTGCAATTCGCAGGGTTGAGCGAGTCCCTGCGGCTCGCTGCGATCATTGACTTGTTATTCGCATTCCAGTAGGTGACATCAGCGAACGAGATAGTGGCTGTATTGCGATTCAGTCGCTTCGGCTGAGGACGATTGATGCTGTCCACAGCAATAACTGTGTAGTTCGTGCCGTTCACTGCTGCGAAATTATTTGTACCGTTCGAAGTTGACCGATAGACCAGGTCATTGCTCCCGACTTTGCCGCCAATCGTGCCGCTGGTTGCTTTGGCGCGGATGGACGTGTTAGCCGTAACGCTTCCTGTACTACCATTGGAAATAATCGGCATGGAGGTTACTAAGGGAAGGCCTGTGCCGCGCACTGCAGTTCCGAGATTCACGCCATTGACATAGAAGTCAAGGGATGGCGCGTCGAGAGTAGCATTTGCAAACGTGAACGTCGCTTTGTATATCGAAGACGTGGCGTTGAGATTTGCATTTGGCAACTCCGGCTCACTGCAACCCAGCAGGCCGGTGAGAAGCCCCAAAGTTGCGAGTATCGATGTATTGATATTTTTCATTTGATTGAATTAGAGGTTGGGGGTTAGAAAATATACCGGAAACCAAGTTGCATCTGCCACCGGCCGCCGCTGGTGGTGGACGTATCAAAGTTGTTTGTTTGTGTCAACGGCGTTCCGTCGGCATTCAAATCAAATGCATATATCGGCCGACCTGTTGTGGCTGCCCAAGGGCTTCCAATAGTACTGGCGGGTCCTGCGGTGGCCGTAGGAGAGGCCAGGGTACCAGCCGTATGAGCATGCTCGTAGCCAAGGAAACGGATGACCTGTGAACGTGAAGGAACGCGAATCAAGCCCCAGCCGGAGTTGACCATGTTTAACACGTTATCGATATTAAGCGAGAACTGCATGGTGTTTCTCTTGCCCTTCACATCAATGTAGAAGTCCTGAAGGATACTGAAATTCAAGCGGTTCACCCAGGGAGCATACGCGCCGTTGCGAGCAACGTATTTTCCTCGGTTCCCGCTGAGGTACTCATCCTGCTTAATGTAGTTGTCCAGTTGATTCCATATCTCATTCAAAGAGCGTGGATCGTTTGCGTTGCTGGAGCTCAGTAAAATCTCACTTTGATCTTTTGGCACATAGATCAGGTCATTACCGTTTGTACCATCGCTATTGGGGTCATTACCGTACACGTAGGAGTAGTTAAACCCGGTACGGCCTTCATACGTAAACCCGAAAGTTGTCGCCAAATGATCAAGGTACTCGACACGGTATGATCCGTAGGCCACTACCCGATGAGGGGTAAGGGTGTTCGCATAAGAGGTCCCGGAATTATTTGGCCCCAAAACATTCGCCTGCGACGCAAACACGCCACCTGCAGTGGATCCACTCTGTGCGTTGATCTCGCGGGCATCGGTATATGTATAGGCCGCCATCAGGGTCAAATCTTTAGTGAAATTCTTACGGAATTGAGCTGTGATACTATACTGATATCCCTGGTCTGTATTGTCAAGCACAAGTGCCTGCCCTACTTCGCCAGACAATCTCCTGTCATTGGCAATGATCTGGCGGTCAGCGCCTGCTGCGCCAAACAGTGGCCTTCCATCACCTGCTAGTGTCGCTATAGCAGGTTTTAGATTAGCATCACGGATGAGAACCGCATTGATGTCCTTGGTGTAGATAAATTCAAGTGTACCGATAACGCCACCGGGAAGTCGCTGATCGACGGCTATGCTGCTTCTCCATACCTGGGGGAACTTGAAGTTCTTTGATACGGTGTTCACGGCAGGGACGATGGAAGAGCGTCCGTAGTTCCTATTGAGCGAGTTAGTTACTAACGTCGGGTTGCCGCTAACGAGGTTTGAGAAATTTTCAGAAGTGGCCGTGTAGGGATTCTGAGTAAAGTTATAGGGTAATCCATCGCCTGTTAAATCGAACGGTACGTTTGTGGAGGCAAACTGGCCAAAATACAAACCATTGTTGCTGACGGCATTGGAGAGCCACACAAAGGGAATCCGACCAGTGAGGACTCCAGTGCCTCCACGTATTTGCGTAGTGCGATCTCCGCTCACATCCCAGTTGAAGCCAACGCGGGGAGAAAATAGAGGCCGAACTTGAGGCCATCCACCGACCCTGAGTTTCTCGCCATTGAAATCGATTCCATTAACATAATTGTTCCTTGGGAGGTCAGACAAGTACACTGGAACATCCACCCGGAGGCCACCTGTAAGCGTGACGTTCTTGATTCCTTTGTATACATCCTGGGCAAAGAATCCAAGCTGCAGGGCTGACCATTTAGCAGCAGTAGCACTCGCACCGCCGGCTACTGCCACATACTGAATGTTGTAGTTAGCGGGGCGCTGCGCTGCGGTCGTGCCTGGATCTGCATCGGCATAGAAATCAGCGAGGCTATTATAGCGGTAGTTACCG
>JANNAZ010000006.1:0-8275 GCA_031384895.1 Cyclobacteriaceae bacterium
ATGGTCTCGTTGATCATAATTGACAACACCAAAATCAAATCCCTTCTCAAGGCAAATGAAGAACTCGAGCGTATGCCGCAGATGCTGTCCCACGGTGGAATTACTCAACGCTTGGGAAGGGCGCGAAAAATCCTGAGCATCAATCTTTCGAACAATGTTAGACAGCTGACTCAGGATCGTACTGCACGCTTCAGAAAGTTTCATGGCTTAAAATATTGCGCAAATTTAATCTAAAAAAAATTTGAATCCAGTTAACTTGAAAACTCCCTTACGGGACAAATTTCATCCAATTCTTGTCCCCTTTCGCCTTCAGGGCGGCCTCATTCTTGTTCCAATCCGTAAGTGTGTTGTTTCCCCAAAAATTGTAGAACACGTACACCTTCCCGTCCAGCACCTTAAACGTCTCCGGATCAATTTTTACTTTCTCACCGGTTTCGCCCATCGCGTAAGCACACCAACCCCCAAAGGCCGGTTCAAAACTATCCGGTGAACTTTTGAATTTTGTCAGGTTGCCCGGCGTCGCAAATTGATATGTCACCCCTTTGTAGGTATACTGCAATTCGGTTTTTCCTTCCAACGGACGGCCGCTAAAATAGCTCACCGGGTCATAGCCCTCCAGCGAGACTCCCTTCTTTAGGTTATAATGCTTTCGCCTGACCTCTTCCGATTGCGAATAGGTCGAAACGCAAGCTATTATTACTAAAAATAGCGTGACCTGAAATTTCATTTTCACTTTTAATAAATCTTCTACAAAGGTAGTTCTTGGCCTCAACTGAAATGTCGTGCGGGTTGCATTTTCCCGACTATTCGTCCTCGCCTCCTTTGATCAATCCCCAAACCAATTCAGCTTCATACCCCTTCCCAATCGCAAACTGGGCAGCTTTGTGTTTCTTTTTAAGGGGGTTAGGCTCCCGAAGCGCGGCCATTTTCTTTGTCAGCAAAGCCTTGAGCGTCTTCTTGTATTGCGGATCGTCAATTTCTTTAAGGCCTTTCTGAATACAACGCGGAGTTACGCCATGCGCCTGGAGGGCGTTGGCAATTTTATTCCGACCCCATTTCTTTATGCGGAATTTACCCCCGGCAAACGCCTTCGCAAATCGTTCCTCGTTGAGAAATCCGTCGGTAATCAATCGGGTCAGGGCCTGTTCTACCTCTGATGGATAGAGTCCATAAGTAAACAGTTTGTTTCGGACTTCCTTGTGGGAGCGTTCCTGGTAGGCGCAGTAGGAACGAATCTTAAGGTACGCCTGCTCAGGGGAATATCGCTTCTTGAATTTTCCTTCCTCAGATGCACGCGTTAGGGCCATAATCAAATCGCTTAATCCATTGACCCGGAACCAAACCCAGGCCTTATGCCTTGATCAGTCCTTTTGTCTTCAAAATGCTGCCCAAAAACTTGCGCTCATTATCCGTGTTGAAAATCTTGAATGGAAGGTGAATCAATTGAGCCTTGTTAACATACAACAGATAAAAGTTCTTACCCGTCTTTGCTCGCTTAATCTGATCCCACTTCAACGGCATGCCTTCACGGGCATTTATTTTCATTACAATTTGCTGGCTCGTGATCTCGTAGGAAAATCGCTCAAAGAGCATTTTACCTTGATCCAATTGCGTCACGCCATAAAACTGGATCAGCCAAAAAAGGACATAGAGCCCATACGCCAAGACTCCGCCGATAATCCACCACAGACTGGGGATCCACAAGTAAAAAAGACAAATGGCTACCGCGATTGGGATTGTCCACCACTGTTCTTTAAGGATGCTACTCAGCGCCAATTTTATATAAAGTGGCTTTTCCAGCCGATAGTTCCTTGTTTTTACAATCATACAGTTCCTATAAGGGGGCGCAAAGTTAATGGCCTCGTGGCAAACTGCCTATTTTCTGCCGATAACCTTCAAGCTGAGGTCCAGACTTCGTACGGTATGGGTCAGCGCACCCATGGAGATGAAATCAACGCCACATTCGGCAACCGCGCGAAGGTTCTTTTCGGTAATCCCCCCGCTCGCTTCGGTTTTGCATGCACCCTTTATTTTTTTAACAGCCAGCGTCATCTCAGGAATTCCCATGTTGTCGAGCATTATGGTATCTATGCCGCCTACCGAAAGTGCTTCCTCTACCTCACGCAAGGAACGTGTTTCCACTTCAATCTCTAACTTCCGTTTAATTTCACGGAGGTAGTGATGGACACGCTCGATAGCCGGACGAATCCCTCCGGCCAGGTCAACGTGGTTATCCTTGATCATAATTTTGTCATAGAGCCCAAATCGGTGATTCACTCCTCCCCCAATTGAAACGGCCCATTTTTCCAATAAGCGAAAGTTGGGTGTTGTCTTTCGGGTATCCATCAATTTTGTTTTCGTTCCATCCAAAATCTGACACAGACGACGGGTATACGTGGCTACTCCGCTCATGCGTTGCATACAATTTAGAATGAGTCGCTCCGTAGAAAGCAGCGCGCGCGCGGATCCTTCGGATACAAAGACGATATCTCCGGGTTTGATTTTGTCACCATCCTCCATCAAGATGTCGATTCTGACTGCTGGATCGACGTGAGCATAAATCTGCCGGGCCAGTGAGACACCAGCGAGGATTCCCGAATCTTTTACAATCAGATGAGCCTGCGTATTACAATTTTCTGGAACAGTGGCCTCTGTGGTGTGGTCCCCCTGTCCGATGTCTTCAGCCAGAGCGGCAATAATAAACGAAGAGATTGCTTCGGAAGTAAGATACAAGGGGTGGGTGTGGCGAGTCACGGAGAATGGCGAATCGCTACTCCTTGACGAAACTTATTTCATGTACTAAGTAAGGTTCTCCTACTTGGCGAACGCGGATGAGTACATTGTAGCTTTCGTTGGCGCTCAGGTAACGTCCAATAGCAAACTGAAGGCCTCCTTTTGATGAGCCTGTATGCACAATGGTAAAATCCGCAACCGGATGTCTCTTGAAAAAATCCTTGAGAATAAACTCCGATTGCACCTTGCTATACGTGTTGATATTACCATCTAGATTAATGTCAACGGAGGCAGCAAACATCTTCACCAGTGCGGCTGCGTCACCTTTTTTGATTGCATCCTTTGCTGGATTAAAAATCTCTGCCTGAGCCCAGCCTTGGGCTGCTAGGCCCGTCATTAAGGAGAAAATAAGTACAAAACGCTTCATAGGGATAATTCCATTCCAAAAGTATGCCATTATATACTACCTGACAACAAAACCGACTTAGCAGCAAATCCGCTGGTCTGGTCCTATATTTGACGAAGATTTACACGTATGAGCAGAAAGGTGCTGTTGATGATTCTGGATGGTTGGGGAATTGCACGCGACAAACGCGTTTCAGCGGTTGATCAGGCCAAGACGCCATATTTTCATTCCTTGTACGAACGCTATCCCCACAGCCAACTGCAGGCTTCCGGGTTGGCGGTTGGCCTCCCGGAAGGTCAAATGGGAAATTCCGAAGTCGGCCACATGAACATTGGCGCAGGACGAATTGTCTACCAGGACCTGGTAAAGATCAACAAGGCAGTTGATGAAAAAGAACTTGACCGAAACCCAGTACTTCTGGAAGCTTTCTCCTACGCTAAGAAAAACCAAAAGCCCGTTCACCTGATCGGTTTGTTGTCGGACGGCGGTGTTCATTCGCATATCAACCACTTGAAAGGGCTGTGTTCGATAGCACATGATCAGGGGCTTGATCGGGTATTTATTCACGCGTTTACCGATGGACGCGACACGGACCCAAAAGGTGGGGTTGAATACATCAAGTCGCTGGAGCAACACCTTCGAAAGACTACCGGCAAAATTGCGAGTATCATCGGACGTTATTATGCCATGGATCGCGACAAACGTTGGGAACGCATTAAGCTGGCATACGATCTTCTGGTTCAGGGAAAGGGGACGCCAGTACAAAACGCTGTCCAGGCCGCGGAAGCATCTTATGCGGCCGGAGTTACGGATGAATTCATAAAGCCAGTAGTCGTTACCACAATAGAGGGTAAGCCCGTCGCAACTCTTCAGGAAGGTGATGTGGTGATCTGTTTCAATTTCAGAACGGACCGGGGAAGGCAAATTACTCAGGCCTTGACACAGCAAGACTTTTCCGAGCAAGGGATGAAGAAGTTGAACCTGTATTATGTTACGATGGCAAATTATGACGACTCGTTTCAACACGTGCATGTTATTTTTGATAAGGACAATCTCAATAATACCCTGGGCGAAGTCCTCGCCGCTGCTGGAAAGAAACAGATTCGAATTGCAGAAACTGAAAAGTATCCACACGTTACATTCTTTTTTTCCGGTGGCCGTGAAGAACCCTTTCGGGGAGAGTCAAGAATTCTTTGCCCCTCGCCCAAGGTGGCCACCTACGATCTGAAACCCGAAATGAGTGCTGCCGACATCCGAGACAAAATCATTCCTGAGCTGGAGAAAAAGGAAGTGGATTTCATTTGCTTGAATTTTGCAAACCCGGATATGGTTGGGCACACAGGTGATTTTCAGGCTGCGGTGAAAGCGTGTGAAACGGTGGACCAATGCAATCAGGCCGTAACTGAAGTAGCGCGAAAAAACGGGTACGCGGTGATCATCATCGCTGACCACGGAAATGCCGAAATGATGCGAAACCAAGATGGAACGCCGAACACAGCGCACACAACAAACCCGGTTCCCTGTATTCTCGTTGACGATGTGCAGAAGCACGTCATCGGGAATGGTAAACTTGGCGACCTGGCTCCTTCCATTTTGAAATTAATGGGAATCCCCATTCCAACAGAGATGACAGGGAACAATTTGATCAGCGAATAAGTTAACCCATTACCATGTACAAACCATTTGAGGAAATGCCCGGGTTTGCCCGACTATGGATTTACCAGGCAAACCGCAAATTTACGCCTGCTGATCGCTCCAACGTGGAGAGCGCCCTGATGCAGTTGTGCCATGATTGGTCAGCCCATGGAACACCGCTACACACTTCATTCAAAATAGAATTCGATCAGTTTGTCATTCTGACCGTAGACGAACGGGCAGCGGGTGCCAGCGGGTGCTCGATCGACGGCAGCGTCCGACTGCTTAAGGAACTCCAGCACGCTGCTGGATTGGATTTCTTCGATCGTCACCAAGTGGCTTTCTTGAAGGGCAACGCTATTTCGCTTTTCCCCGTATCGGAATTGAAAACACTATTTGAAACCCACGTACTGAGCGGGGATCAGATCGCGTTTAATAATACACTGACCACCAAAGCGGAGTGGGAACAATCCTGGAAGATTGCTGTCAAGGACAGCTGGCTCTCCCGGTATCTACCGAAAACCGCGGGAGTGCAACAGTCCCAATAGCCTCATCTTTTTCGTACCTTTCATTGTTATGATTCGGAGCACCAGCATATTATTAGTCGGTCTTATTTCGCTAGGGATTTGGGCGATCAGCGGATGCAGTCCGGAAAACAAAGTGTTAAAGAGTTTCAAGTATGGTAATTTTGAAACGGTCATTACATACTATCAAAACGTTCTCAAATCGCAACCGGGAAATGGAAAGGCCAATTATTACATCGCGGAATCATATCGCCAGTCGAATCGGATAAAACAGGCCGAACCGTACTATCAGAAAGCCGGTGGGCCTGGGGTCAACAAAGATTCTGTACTCTTTTATCTCGCCAAGTCACAACAGGCCAACGCAAAATATGCTGACGCAGCGCAAACGCTGGAAACGTTACGGTCCACGACAACCGTCGAAGCTATGCGCGACCGGGCCAACAAAGAGTTGACCGGTCTCGGTTATCTCGATGATTTGAATACGAGGAAAAGTTATTACCGCATAAAAAACATGGAATCGTTAAACTCCACTTTTAGCGAGTACTCTCCTGCCTATGTGAACGGAGAATTATATTTCACTTCGTCGCGTTCCAACGACCGCATTTATGCTACAACCGGAACTCCGTACACGGACTTGTACAAGGCAGAAACAAAAGGCGCGGTTGTAGATGTGAATACGGTAAAACCTTTGCCCGAATCCATCAATACGCCAAATGTAAACGTTGGCACCATCACGTTTTCTCCTGACGGCAAGACAATGGTGTTCGCGAAAGGAAATACCGGCAAGCGCAAAGGCGCCAATGACGTTGATCTGTTCCTATCACGGTTTCGCAGCGGAGTGTGGACGGAGCCGGTCCAAATCAACATCAATCAACCTGACTCCTGGGAGTCCTCGCCTGCTTTCAGCCCGGATGGCCGTCACCTCTACTTTGCTTCGAATCGAAAAGGCGGCTACGGTGGCCTGGACTTGTACTCGGCACAGATGGACTCCCGCGGGCGGTTCACGCGCGTGCGCAACCTGGGCCCGGAGATCAATACCTCCGGCAACGAGACCTTTCCCCACATTGCAGAAAATGGAAAAATCTATTTCTCATCTGACGGCCATCCCGGATACGGTATGCTGGACATTTTTGTGGTGAACCGCCTGAATGGGAAGACCGTGATTGAAAACCTGGCCCAGCCCGTAAATTCTACCGACGATGATTTCGGAATATTTTTGTTCAAACCCGATCGTGGGTTCTTCACCAGCAACCGTGAAGGTGGGATGGGTGATGACGATATCTATACGTTTGTGAATGATGATCCGAACCTGAGGGTGATCAACTACTACCTGCAAGGCATTACCTACTCCATGCGTCCAGACAGTACGAAAGATATTCTTCCGGAAACAAAAGTTACACTACTGGATTCCAAAGGGGATATCATGCAGGATTATGTAACTGGGACTGATGGTAAGTTTCTGTTCCGCGTTTATGAAAATGAGAAGTACACGCTGATTGGCGAGACCGATGGCTTCCTTGTGGAGCGCGGTCAATATCAAACAGTAGGGAAGTCCGTTCCGTTGGAAACTTTAAAAGAGTTGATCACCAACATCACGCTGGATACTCTCTTGGTGCTGGATCGACTTGAAAAAAACAAAGTCTTTGTTTTAAAGAACATATACTTTGGTTTGGATAGCGCCAACATTCGCCCAGCCTCGGCAAGGGAACTCGACAAGTTGGTTGAGGTGCTGAATGACAATCCGGAAATCAAGATAGAAATGTCTTCACACACGGATAGCATTGGTTCTGTCGAGTACAACATCAATCTCTCTCAGCGCCGGGCCGCGGCGTCTGTTAACTACCTCATTAAGCAAGGAATCCCAGCCCAGCGCCTGGTTGCTAAGGGGTATGGCGAATCCAAGCCCATCGCCCGCAATACAAATCCCAATGGGACAGATAATCCGGATGGGAGGCAACGTAACCGCCGCACGGAGTTCAAGATTCTTGAAATCGGAGTTCGTCAGTTTAAGGACGGCGAAGAAGATGAAGATGACAAGTACTTCAAAAACGAGAAGGATCCGGATAAGTGATGGTAATCCGCATTACTATCGCAAAGTACATTCCTGTGAATTGGTTATGTGAGTGAGCGCTACTTCAGTCGTTTTCTTAAGACCAAAGCGGACATTTAACCCAGCTTTATAAAGACAATGGGTTTGCCAGCAATGTCGCATAAGGGCTTCGATGTGGCCACTCATTTAATAAATCTTTCCGCGAAGGCTATCAAAAGGAAATAGGTTTTGAATCTTAATCGTTCGCTTAAACCTTGGTGAAAAAGCGCTAATCTTGCATTACAACCTTTTCTATGCAATGGCTGAATAGCACCGGGATAACGGTCTCTCTTTTCTTTATCTTCTTTATACTTGGTAAAAAGAACCGCAAGCGAGCAGATTATTTATTGATACTGATCAATCTATTAATGGTCAGTTTTTTGGCCTTGGACGTAGCTGTACGGACGCATTTATCCACACCCCTTTTTTTTCTTCAAAACATCGCTCCTTACTTGCTCTTCCCGGTATATATCTTCTTTGCTCTTGACACGGTCCAAGAAAAGATTCAGAGCAACAACCGTTGGGTTCTCCTATTTATTCCAGCACTTATCAGTACTCTTTTTCTGCTGAGTGACCTGTATATCACCAATACCTATGACACTGCTGCACTTCAAATTGTATGAGGCTCCACCGATCAGCTACCACATCATGTATAAAGGGAATCAGGTTCTGTTTTTAGTTGCTCTGGTTTGGTTGATCAAACAATTACGGCAGTACGCTCGTCACATCAAAGATCGATTTTCATTTATCGATCCGATCCAATTGAGTTGGCTTACCCAAACTTCATGGGCATATCTGTCAATTACGGTTGTCTCTATCTTGATTTTTGCTATTTCCAATTTTCAATGGCTACCAATTAATATCCATTCGGCTTATTCGATTGTCAGC
>JANNAZ010000012.1:0-7267 GCA_031384895.1 Cyclobacteriaceae bacterium
CGGAAGGTAGCAAGGGTAGGCGGTTGTAGCGGTGCGATGTCCGGTTTGCTATTTTTTTTACCAGAATATACCGATTATCTCGCAGCAGGTTTGATATTCTGGGTACCTCTCTGCTAAAGTAAGCTCTCAAGCTACCCACCCAACAAACTCTATTTCTGATATTTATGAGTCAAAATTCTACGGTAATAACTGACGCTTCATATTGATCCTGGATTTAGTTATCAAGCCATGAATCATTCGTATCAAGTGGCTTCAAACGAGTAGATTTGCCATGTAATCAAACCACTTCATGAAGTTCTTTATTGACACCGCTAACCTCGCCGAAATTAAGGAAGCCTATGATCTTGGCGTTCTGGATGGAGTTACCACAAACCCATCCCTAATGGCCAAAGAAGGTATAAAAGGGACCGATAACATACGGGCCCACTACAAGGCTATTTGTCATATCGTTGACAACAATGTTTCCGCGGAAGTCATTGCTACTGACTATGAATCAATCCTGAAAGAAGGCCGCGAATTGGCTAAAATTGACTCAAAGATTGTCGTGAAAGTCCCCATGATCAAGGACGGAGTCAAGGCAATCAAGAAGTTTTCAAGTGAAGGCATTCGCACTAACTGCACATTGGTTTTTTCTTCGGGTCAGGCGATCCTTGCAGCCAAGGCAGGAGCTTCCTATGTATCTCCCTTCATCGGGCGATTGGACGACATCTCTCAGGATGGGATAGAACTCATTGCACAAATGCGGCTTATCTATGATAATTATGGCTTCGGCACGGAAATCCTTGCGGCAAGCATTCGGCATACCATTCACCTGATCAAGTGCGCTGAGATTGGCGCTGACGTGGCCACGTGCCCACTCAAAGTCATCACAGACTTGCTAAACCATCCACTTACCGATGCGGGGCTTGCAAAGTTTCTTGCCGATCACAAGAAAGTCAATGGGTAATTACTAATTAGCCATTACCAATTATGTTCTCCACAGATCCCGTTGTTCGTGTTAAAGATGTCTCTATCTTCCAGGGGCAGCAGGCAGTGCTTCAGGATCTCTCTTTCGATATTGAAAAGGGGGATTTTGTATTTCTGGTAGGTCGAACGGGCTCTGGGAAATCTTCCCTTTTGAAGACGCTATATGCTGACCTTCCTTTGCGGTTGGGTGACATAAATGTTGCAGGCTTCAATATCCGCGGACTAAAGACACGTGAAATTCCGCAATTGCGTAGAAAAATAGGAATCATCTTTCAGGATTTCCAGCTTTTTCCAGATCGGTCGGTAGCCGAGAACCTGTCGTTTGTCATGCGTGCCACCGGTTGGCGTGACAGCATCAAGATGAAGAGTCGGCTGGTCGATGTTCTTATGCAAGTAGGGCTTGGCTCGGTAGAAAAAAAACTCCCTCACCAACTCTCAGGCGGAGAGCAACAACGGGTTGTCATTGCGCGCGCGCTGCTGAACGAACCCGCCATCCTAATTGCGGATGAACCTACCGGTAATCTGGATCCTGAAGTCTCTTCAGGAATTCTGCGTCTCTTTCAACAAATCAATCGAAGCGGCACGGCCGTACTGATGGCTACCCACAGCTATGGCCTCATTAAGAAATTTCCAAATAGGGTATTGAAATGTGAAGATGGAAAGATCTTCGACTCTAACAAGGATCCGATAGAATTGAAAAGCGAAGAGGATTTCTAGGGTTAGACCTCCGCTCCCGTTGACGGCTTCTTTCTGGATTCTTCCAATTTCTGAATTTGCTGATTTAGCAAATCAATTCGAACCAGCATATTCAAGACCAGGGCATCTTTTACGCTTTCAGACGGCCTTTTCTTTAGCTCTTCCGCTAGCACGGAGTACATGGCCTCCAATTTCTGGAAGTCTTGGGTGAACTGCTCATCTATGAAGTAAGCATCATTGCGTATCAGCGAAGTCTTTTCAGAAATTTGGGCGGCATAGTATGATTCAACATCTATAAATTCTTGCTGGGAAGCCAGGTCCTCTTTGATAGCCCCGGGAAGTCGCTGTCCAAAAAACTGTGCCAACGCCAGCCCAAATAAGATGGTCGCTGCCGCGCGCCAAGCCGGTAACGAATTCCATAGTCGAACCTGTTTTGCTCCAAAAAGCTTGCGCTCAATCCGATGCCAAATTCTGTCCGACGGCGCTTTGTCGTCAAACGCGTTGCGGTTATCCGCAAAGAATCGATCCATTTTGTCGTTGCTCATAAGTTGCCTCCTTCCAGGATTTCCCGGAGTTTCTTTTTCGATCTGTTAAACTGCGATTTTGATGTGGATTCTGAAATACCGAGGATTTCGGCTATTTCACCATGGTCATAACCCTCTATCAGGTATAATGAAATCACGGAACGATAGCCATCTGGGAGCGAGGCAATTGCCTTTCGAACTGTTTCAATGGTGAAAGGAAATTCACGTTCCTGATCATCGGTTGTATCTGGCACATCAAAGTCCTCGTTTTCTGGCAGCTGCTCGTTCCGATTCTTCTTAATTGAATTGATTGATTTATTAATCACAATACGCTTTAGCCATGAGCCAAACGACGCATCCCCTCGGTAATAGTGCAAGTTTTTAAAGGCGCTAATAAAGGCCTCTTGAAGTGCATCCTCTGCTTCTCCGGTATTATTTACAATTCTAAAGCTCACGTTATACATGCTCCGGGCATAGAGCTTGTACACACGATAAAAGGCCTCCCGATCACCTTGCCGGCATTGCTCAATGAGGTCAGCATGGGGATGGGAGATTGTTGTATTCACATTGCTATTTCGCCACGAGTAACTAAAGCATTAAAGACAACCCCCAAACAGGAAGGTTGCATCACTTCAAAGATGCCAGATTCTTCTTGGCATCCTCAAACGTTGGGTCTGCTTTCAGGGCATCCTCGAAGTATTTCTTTGCTTTTACCACGTCACCTTGGGCTTTGTAGGAACGGCCTTTCAGGTTCAGCAAGGCCGCTTTCAGCGGGTGTTCTGTAGCAATACCCTTCGCATCATTGAAGTTAACCTTTAACGAATCCGTCTGAGGCTTGGAAAGGAGGATGTCCGCGTTTACCAGAGATTCTTCATATCGCTTCAAGTCATACTGCAGGGAAGCCATCTTGAACAGCGTGGACACATTGTTGTTGATCAGATAGAGGCTCTCGTAACTTTGAAATGCCCGATCCTTAATATTGAGGCTTTCATAGCTTATTCCTGATAGTTCCAAGGCGGCCTGATTCCTGGGATTCCTGGCTACAAGGTCGTTGCATACAAGAGCACATGAGGTAAACTTTTGATTTTCATAATAGAAGTAAGCCATTGCGAAAATCAACGAATCATTGCCTGGAAACTCAGTGATAAGGTCATAGAGTGCATCCTTCGCCACGTCGTAGTCACCCCATCGCTGGGCTATCCCATACTTTCTCCCAAAGTGCTCCCCGAAAATAGCCGAGATGGAAGGACCTGGCGCAGGCTGAGCTTGCTGGGCGGGCACAGGCTCGGGTGCAGTGACGGGAGGCGTCTTTCCCTTGTTTTTTTGCGCTAAAACAGCCGCTGCAACGAATGTCAGAACAACAGCAAAGAGGTATTTCTTCATGGAATATTATTAGTTAATTCAATTGGTTTGATTCCTTTTTCCTTGGCAATGTTTTGTAGAAATGCAATCGCTTCATCCCGGTCGTTACGGATTTCACCATCCAGTATCGCATCCTTCACCCGATCCTTGAGCTCTCCAATAATCGGGCCAGCCGGCAAGCTAAACATCCGAATGATCTCATCTCCGGTAACAGGTGGCTGGAATGTGCGCACATGATCTTTCGCCTCTACCTCTACCATCTTCTGCTCTACGCGTTCAAAATTAGTGAGGTACTTCTTGACCTTATCCGGGTTTTTGGATGTGATGTCTGCCCGGCACAATTTCATCAATGCTTCTGTGTCCTCCCCCGCCTCAAACAGCAAGCGTCGAACAGCAGAATCCGTAACGTCATAAGCCAGAACAATAGGACGAAGGTGAAGACGAACCAACTTCTGCACGAACGTCATCTTCTCATTCATCGGAAGCTTCATTCGGCGGAAAATTCCGGGCACCATACGCGCTCCTTTGTCTTCATGTCCATGAAAGGTCCAGCCATGGCCGAGTTCAAATCGCTTGGTTAATGGCTTGGCGATGTCATGGAGAATGGCAGCCCACCGCAGCCACAAATCATCTGACATCTTGGAGACATTGTCAAGCACTTGTAAGGTGTGATAGAAGTTATCCTTGTGCGCCTTGTTGTCGATATACTCCACACCATGCAACGCAATCATCTCCGGAAAAAACTGCTTGAGCAGGCCGCTGTGAAAAAGAAGCTTGAACCCATAGGAAGGTACCGGGGACAAAATGATCCGGTTAGTCTCTTCAATGGTACGCTCCATGGAAATGATCTTCATGCGGTCCTGTTGATTTACTATTGCTTGAAAGGTATCCGGCTCGATGTCAAACTGCAGCTGTGAAGCAAACCGAATTGCACGCATCATCCGCAATGGGTCATCCGAAAATGTTATGGCAGGATCGAGAGGGGTCTTGATCATACCTTCTCTGATGTGCTCAACCCCACCAAAAGGGTCCAACAGATTGCCAAAGTCTCCTTCATTAAGGCTGATGGCCATTGCGTTGATCGTAAAGTCGCGGCGCTGCTGGTCCTCTTCAAGTGTTCCATCCTCAACGATCGGCTTGCGCGATTCATGCCGGTAGGACTCTTTTCGGGCACCTACAAATTCAAGCTCGTAGCCATCATGCTTGATCATGGCCGTGCCAAAATTCTTGAATACGGTAACCTGCTGATTGAACTTTGCTCCGACTCGCTCAGCCCATTCCACACCGCTTCCAACACACACGAAGTCAATATCTTTGCTTGGCCGCTTAAGAATCAAATCTCGGACATAACCCCCCACGACATACCCGTCTACACCCATTTCCCGGGCGATACCTGCTACTACCCGGAAGATCGGATGTTTGTCTAATTCAGCAGAATAATTCATTTTCACCCTCTTTGCAGCCCTTTTGCCAGGCAAAGGTAAGGTTCCGATAGGTGGATAAAAAGCGACCTATTTGCTATGTGTAAACGTTGGGCATGGGATCAACTTTCCGCGCTTCGTGCCCTTGGATGGACGCGCAATTTCAAGCTTGTACTTGAGGGCTAGTTCGTGAGTTCCTCCGGAAATACTGCCCAGGTCTGAAACTGTGAAATCATAGCTGTACATGATTTCCATTTTTGGAAGTTGAAATCCCAGGATCACCACGACAGCATCTTTGCTCATATGATCCTTTACTTCCTGCTGTATCGGTATGCCACGATACCAAAGCCCCACCACGACTGGCTCATACAAGAAATAAGCGCCTATGTCCAGTTGGTCAAACTGTCCCTGCCGCTTGTAGACAAACGATGGTGAGAGTACTGCTTCCTGACTCCGCTTCAATAGGCTGTGGCTAAGCGGAATTCGAATCCCTCCATGAATGCTGGTCTTGATTGGCAATACCGATTCCTGATTGAGCAAGGATCGATTGGGCTGATTCAGGTGGCTTGCCGATATACCAAGCCAGAATGTCTTGTTGTAGGCTAATATTCCGGAGTTAAAATCGAAGTAGCTTGACATTCCCAGGTTGAACAAGGCGGGGTCATCACTAGGCACTTGTGCCTTTGAATCAAATTGAAGCTGGTCGCCGAATACAAGGCGGTTGTAGTCAATCGTACGGAAGGCATACCCAAAACTAAGTCCTGAAGCGATCACCCACTTGTCGGCTACGACTACCCGGTAGGAATACAGGAAGTTAAACTGCGATGATTTCATGCCAGCCGTGCCGGCCTGATCCGTGCTTACCAAAAATCCAACACCACTGTTGTAGGCTTGCATGTTATAGTCATACGACAACGCTGCTGTCACATACCCCCGCGCAATGTTGGGCCACTGATTCCGGTAGTTCGCTATGAACCGGTGGTCGCTGGTTGTCCCGGTAAACGCCGGATTCAGATAGAGTGGCGCAGCATAATACTGCGAAAACTCCGGATCTTGTCCCATGGCCAGAGACGCGCAACAGATGAATGCCAATAGGAGAAGTGCTTTCATCGGATGAGGTTAATATCACCTGTTCGTACGATCCGCTCGCCATTGTCGTACATGCCGGTGATCTTGTACACATAGACATCCTGGGGGCACAAGTTGCCATTGTAGTATCCATCCCATCCGACGTTGGGGTCCCTGCTTTGGAATAGCATCTCACCCCACCGGTTGAAAACAAACATTTCAAACTGTGTCACGCCAATCATAAGTGGCAAGAACACATCGTTCTTTGTGCCAACCCCTCCTCCACCCGATCCACCCGAAGAGCCGGCCGTGGAAGGCGAAAAAGCATTGGGAACCAGAATTGTTCCACCATTCTGAACCTGGACAGCTTTCTTTACCGTTGCCGTGTCGGTGCAATTGTCTGAACTGATAGCGATCAACGAAATGTCATACCCGCCAACCTTGTCATAGGTATGCTGAGGCTCAACCAAATCAGAAGTAACGCCATCTCCGAAATCCCAAAGAAATCTGCCAGCATCAAAACTGTTATTCTTTGTGTACAGCACTCCTCCCGGAATGTACAGGAGGGTTGGCTTCACCTCGAATTGGGCACTGGGCTTGGCATACACCACGATGATCGCCTGCTTTGTTTCGGTAATCACTTGGCTGGTAATATTTGAACCCGATAGCGATACCGTATAAGTCCCCGGTTCGAAATATGTGTAAGTAGGGTCAATGGCATTCGATGTTGCCTGGCCATCGCCAAATCGCCAGACATAGGAGCTAGACTCCGCGTATAGTGACAAGTTTGTGAAGCTCACGGTCAACGGTGCGCAACCGGAAGGAGGATCAAGTCGAAAGTCAATCACCGGGGGTATTGCCTGAATGTTCACTGTCTCAGTATGCGTCTCCGTACAAACATTATTGATGACTGTTAGGGTAATCACATAGGTGCCATAGGTAGCAAACGTGTGCTGGTGATTGACTGCACCCGTTGATGACGTCGTACCATCCCCAAAATCCCACTGGTAGCTCCATGGACCCGGGTTGGTTGTATTGGTAATGAATACGGTTGATAACGGAAGGGACTGCAAGGCTGGAGTTGCAGTAAATGATGTATTGATTACGTCTCGAGAAGGCACAACCAAACTTTTTGTGGTTACAGAACTTGTGCAATTCGCGATGTTTCTGCTATCGAGGCTAACCGACAGGTTAATGTCTAATGCTGCACGGCTTACTTCATATTCGAGC
>JANNAZ010000057.1:0-2022 GCA_031384895.1 Cyclobacteriaceae bacterium
CAAAATGAACTGATGAAAACCCGGATGGAATCGCGCGAAGAAACCCAGAACCTGTTGAGCACAGAACTACATGATAACATAGGTCAGCTTCTCAGTAGCTCCAAGATATTGATTGGCACAGCCGAGCGTATGATCGACAAACCTTCGGAACAATTGCATATGGCAGGTGAAACTATCTCGAAGGCCATACGTGAACTGCGGGCCATCAGTAAATCACTCAATACAGAATGGCTGGAGAAATTTAGTTTGATAGAAAACCTGCAGGCAGAATCGGATCGCATTACCACCTCTAAAGAAATTAATGTAACACTCCAGCATCCTCCTGTTATTGAAATGCCCATGGATCGTCAGATGATGCTTTTTAGAATTGTTCAAGAAGCTTTGCAAAACACGATTAAACATGGAGAGGCGTCTCGCATTTCCATAGTGGCAGAGCAAAAGGAAAATATGTTAAAGGTTTCCATTGCCGATGATGGCAAAGGATTTGATGCCAATGATGAAACTATTCAGGGCGTTGGCATTCTCAATATTAAGCACCGTACCAGATTAATGAGTGGCGCAGTACAGTGGAATTCCACAAAAGATGGAACGTCCGTTATTATACAACTACCTCTTTATGTCAGCTAACAAATCAACTAAAATCAATATTGGCCTTGTAGATGACCATCAGCTTTTCAGTAAATCGCTTGGTTTGTTATTAGCTACTTTCAAAAATTTTGAAGTGGTGATTGACGCTGTGAATGGCAAAGACCTTCAGACAAAGATGACGTTGACAAAGACTGTTCCTAACATCATGCTCATCGATGTGTCCATGCCCATTATGGATGGTCCGCAGACAGCGGAGTGGCTTCATTTAGCCTATCCGAATATGTACCTCGTGGCTCTTTCCATGAATGACGATGAGGAAACGATTATCAAAATGTTGAAGGCAGGGTGTTGTGCCTATCTGTTTAAAGACATTCATCCCAATGAACTTGAACATGCGTTGGAAGAAGTTCAGCGGCTGGGCTACTACAACCCGGCCATTAATTTTCAAAAACTGATGGAGAATAAAGACCCCATTTCTTCTTTCTTAAATGAGAAGGAGTTTGAATTTTTAAAGCTGGCCTGTAGCGAATTGACCTATAAAGAGGTGGCCAGAAAAATGAAAGTGAGTGAACGCAGCATTGATGGATATCGCGAAACGCTATTCGAAAAACTAAATGTCCAAAGCAGAACAGGTCTGGCCTTGGAAGCTATTCGAAGAGGACTTGTGAAATTGTAATGAGAGAGATTTTGATTTTCGACAGAGATAAGTAACCATCTATTTGGATACCGGTAATCACCGGCAAGCGAAGGAGGCGTAACCTTGTGCCGGTGAACTACCAATATCGTCATTAATAAACTAAACCTCGGCAAAGGTGAACAGGGAATACAATCTGCACAATGGGATTTTCCCCGTTTTGTACCGTATTTTCCCCGTAGGCCTGTTCAATTCAAAATTGACATTACACGAAAATATAAAACGTCTTTGCGAGTACCTGCGTGGGATTTGTGCGGTAGGGCGAAGCAATCTTCTAATTTGGGGATCGCTTCGTCCAACCCGCTTCCTTCACAGGTACTCGCGATGACGTCAATTTTTTTGTTGTGTAGCATTAATAGTTCAGCTCACCCCTTGTTCGCAAAAGTTCAGTAATACTATCCTCTTTTGCCAGTGGCGCACATTCTTGTTTTGTGTCGAAGGGGCCTTTATGCGATTCCCACCTGCCGTGTTCCAGGCGATAGCAATAGTATTTTTCCCCGTTGTATTGCTTCATGCAATAGCATTGATCCTTTTTCAGAATGCCTAACAGAAGCAAAACTTTTTGATTGAAAGTCATTTGCCGGTTCATAACAGTTCGTTTTAATTCTCTTTTCAGTTTAATGCCCTAAAACCTTTGCAAGGTGACAATGGGCTTGCATCATGTCAACGGGATTTTCCCCGTTTTGCGGTGTATTTTCCCCCGAACAGACTTTAGCCCGCAAACAGTTTTTACTCTGATT
>JANNAZ010000084.1:0-4650 GCA_031384895.1 Cyclobacteriaceae bacterium
GTGCTTGATATTTCTATGAAAGAGGGAAACGATCAAAAGTATCATGCCGAAGGAGGCTATGTATTTGAACCAAGGGACGAACCTGAGTAACGCCAGCAAGTCCAGGTGACCATCGACCAGGTAGGTAAAAAAGAATGCACCGCCCTGGTAGGCAATGAAGATGACATACAGAAGGAGTCGCTTTCTATTCATTCTATAACACTGCTGTAAACATAATGGAATTCCATCAAAAGTGAAGGAAGGGTTTTTTGAATCCTGAAGCACCGGTCATATCAGTTCTTCTGGATTGTACTAAGTTTCCAATATGTTCCGCGTTTTTCCAGCAGCTCCTCGTGGGTGCCTCGCTCAGCGATCTGACCTTCTTGAACCACAACAATCTCATCGGCATGTTGAATGGTACTTAATCGATGCGCGATAACAACGGATGTCCGGTTTTTCATCAAATTAAACAAGGCCTCCTGCACCAATTTTTCCGATTCCGAATCGAGGGCTGAGGTAGCTTCATCCAAGATCAATATGGGAGGGTTTTTCAGCACAGCCCGGGCAATGCTGATCCGCTGCCGCTGACCACCAGACAACTTTGAACCTCGCTCCCCGATCAACGTTTGGTAGCCGTGCTCCGTCTGCATGATGAAGTCGTGGGCGTTGGCAATTCGAGCCGCCTCTATCACTGCGCCCTCGTTAACACCCTCTTTACCAAAAGCGATATTATTGAAAATCGTATCATTAAACAGGATAGACTCTTGCGTCACCACACCCATATGTTTTCGGATAGACTCCAGGTTATAGTCTTTCAACGACTTGCCGTCGATACAGACCTCTCCTTCCCCTGGGTCATAGAACCTGGGCACCAGGTCGGCAAGGGTTGATTTGCCTCCACCCGAGGGGCCGACCAGCGCTAGGGTTTTTCCTTTAGGGATTATGAGGTTGACATTCCTGAGCACCTGGTCTGTTTCGTAAGCGAAAGACACATTCTTGAATTCAATGGAATGATTGAAGCCGGAAAGCACTTCGGCATTGGGCTTGTCCCTGATGGCAGGCTCCAGGTCCGTGATGTCAAAAATGCGCTTGGCAGAAGCGGTGCCTCGCTGAAGGGAAGTGATGCCACCGGAAAAATTCTTAGCCGGTTGAATGATCATGGAGAAGACCGCCAGGAAGCCGATAAACACTTCCGGCTTGAGTGCTGATTCCTCTGTTAGTACCATGTTGCCACCAAAGAAAATAATTCCAGCAATAATGATTACTCCAAGGATCTCTGAAATCGGCGACGCTAATTCATTCTTATAGGACATCGACTTGGTTACCTCTCGGTAATAGGCGCTCTCAACTTCAACCTTCTTGATAATGAAATTGCGGGCATTGAATGCCTTGATAACGCGCATGCCGCCGAAGGCTTCATCGAGAATATTCACAATCCGCCCAAGCGACTCCTGACTTGCCGTTGCCTGCTTCTTGAGCCGCTTAATAATCTCGGCCAGGACACCGCCGGTGATCGGCAGGACGAGCAAGGTGAACAGCGTTAATTTGGGGGAGATTGTGAAGAGCACAAAGAAATAAACTGCAATGGTAATCGGCTCCTTGAGCACAGCTTTGAGGCTGCTCATCACCGCCGTCTCTACTTCGTACACGTCATTGGTGAAGCGCGAGATCAGATCGCCCTTTCGTTCGCTATTAAAGAACCCAATGTGGAGCATTGAAACGTTGCGAAAGATCGCCAGTCTTAAATTGCGAACAAGGTCTACACGAATTTTTGTGGCAATTATACGTTCCAGGTACCTGAACACATTAGCAAAAATTACACATCCAACGATCAGTCCGCATACAAACAGAAGCGCCTTTAGTTTGCCATGATCATGCACAATACCCAGGAAATAGTGATTAAAAACTCCGGTGACATACGTTGTGGACAAGCTGAAGTCGGGCAGAGCGGGAACAACCGCCGTCGCGCCAGACTTATCAAACAAGACATTCAGCATGGGGATCACCAGCACAATATTGAAGGCGCCGAAGACGATTCCAAGAATCGAATACATGAAGAACAGAGGCAGTCTGATCCGCAACCGGTTCGCATACGACAGGATTCGAAGGAAAATCTTCATCAGTGTTTAGAAATCATAATTCCGCGCAGCAATATTCCAGCGTAAAGCTACGGAAGTTACGGAGGTATTGTTGTTAAAGGCCGCATCCGAACTTTTGCTGCTCCGGAGCGTTTGGCAAAAATCAATAAAGAAATTATGACGCAGCATGTAGGAGGCCGACAGATCATTGTACATAATGGTATTGTCGGTTCCCTGGCCGATTTTATTGTCGTAATCCTGCTGTCTCAGGTTGTAACTTTTGTTGATATCACCGCCCCAGTCAACATTCGGGCTAGTGCCTACCACGTTGTCCCTTCCTGTTCGCAGGAACGAAGACTTTAGCGTCAGCGACAATCGGGGGATTGGCTGGTATCGGACGATGCCGGCCACCTCGAAGAAATTAGCACCCATGGGATGTCCGATCGGCTGCAGGAACTGCGTGTAACTGGTAAACAGGTTCTGGTGAGCAAAGGTGTACGGGCGAACCACGTTTCCCTCCAGCTGAAGATCAAGATTCTGGACGCCGGCAACATCGATGTATTTAATTCCCCCTTGTATCGCATACTTGTTCGCCCACCAACCTTTTCCGGAAGTAACCTGGCTGAGGACAAATTCATCCAGTGTAAATTGACCATAGAAGGAAAGACCCTTTCGGATCAACCATTTCCAATCCATACCAAGGATCACATTGTCGGCGCTTCCGTTCTGCTGCTCGATAGCGCGATAGAAAATAACCGGGTTTAGGTAACTGAGTTCAAATGTGCCGCCGTTGACGGAGTCTTGAGGTGAGAATACAACAGATTCAAAAAAACCCAGATTGAGTTTCTTGCCGATGTTAACACTCAGGTGGTGGAATGCCATGTATTTGTCCGGGTAGCGCTGCCCATTGGGGCTGGTATTATTTGCAGTCATTCGGCTCAACTGAAACAAGTAGTTTAGTTTCCAGACCTTGACATTGGTGCGAAGAAACTGGCTCGGGGGCGCAAAGTCCGAATAGATGAGCGAGCGGAAACCGGTTCCTATGAACGTGCGGTCGTGTCCAAACTGCATCCAGATGTGCTTGGAGATGTTGAAGTCAATGTATCCGCGTGCCTCAAAGAAATCAACGCCAGACTGCTTAAATGGCTTCCAAAAACCCTGGTGTGGAACAATACCATATCCATAGAGACCAGCGTACTCCGTAGCGTACAGCGGCAGTTGCGCCTGGTTCTCCGTCAGCGAAGTATAAAAGCCAATTTTCTTATCAATCATTCCACGAACCTCCACACCACGGGTATTGATGAACACCGATTCACCCAAGCGTGAATCCTTGCCCACCCCCACGTAAAGGATCGGGCTGATGTGCAGATCGAATTCTGGCTCATCAACCATGAATAAGTCAGACTTCTTTTTATATAGGGCCTTGAGAAAGGGTTTCCGGCTATCGGCAGAACCAGCACGCGACCATTCCCAGCTGTCATTTCGGAGATAGGCCAAATTGTATTGATCCGAGGCTGACTGAAAAAGGTTTTCTTTAGCCTGCAATGAATCCACCATGGCTACAATGGCTGACCGCTTGTACGGCTTTATGGTGGTGAACAGTTGGGGTACGATGGACCCGGATTTTACCTCGTATCGGTCGATCCAATGATAATAGCTTTCATCAAGGGGCGCGTTGGTGCTTTGCGCTGTGGCGACCGCCGCGTAGGCCAAAAAAAGGAAAAGTAGGGGGTGCTTCACAAGCGGCTCAAGGTTAGTTCACGAATTGTTTCCATGAAACGTTCATAATCAGCAATCTGGGTGTTTAACCGTTGATTTTCCTAGCCCCATCCTGGGGGAACAAGAGCCGACACGCAGGCGGGATTTACGCCTAAATGCCAAAAATACAACCCTAGGCGGTTTTTAACAATGGGGAGCACTTGCAAATACCTGCCAGCTATTTATCTTTGCAGTCCTTTTTAAAAGCAGTTAACATGAAGAAAGATATTCATCCAGATTACAAAGAAGTGGTTTTTTGGGACACTTCCAGCGATTTCAAGTTCCTGAGCCGCTCTACCTTCAAGACAAAGGAAATGATTACTTGGACAGATGGGAAGGAATACCCGGTCGTTAAGGTCGAGGTAAGCTCCGCTTCCCACCCTTTTTACACTGGCAAGAAGATGTTCCTCGACGCGGCTGGCCGGGTTGAGAAATTTCAAAAGAAGTATACCAAAAAGGCAGAATCCGCGGAGTGATCCAGGAGTTGTGTGTGCCTAACGAAAAGGTCTCCCCCGGGAGACCTTTTTTGTTGAATGCCGGTTTTTGAGGCCAATCCTATATTTTAGCATCATGAACCTCGTGCTGTTTGATGATCCGGTCACCCGGATAGACTTAATGCCCTTCACCCTTACCCGGCCCGTGGGATCAATCAGGGTAGGAATACTCACCATTCAGGAAAAATGGGCCCAGTACACCGACGCGCCGGTCTTCTTTCTGACAGAAGATTACCTGGCTGAAAAATTTGCAGGTAGCCCATCTTCTGAAAATCTCTATGTCAACGGAGCGGTGTGCCCGGATGATGCGCTGCACAAAGCAGTCAAGGCACTTGCACGCG
>JANNAZ010000099.1:0-11977 GCA_031384895.1 Cyclobacteriaceae bacterium
CCATGTTTGTTTTCACCTGTGTTATTGCTCTTTTTCTTTCCGCTTCAGGATTGTTCACGCTCGTTTCATTAAGCATCATAAAGAAGATGAAGGAAATTGGTGTCAGAAAGGTATTCGGTGCATCAACTTCCAATCTTACCCGGGTGATCAATAAGGAATTTTTTCTGATGCTTGCCATTTCATCGGTACTGGGAGCCGCTTCCGGTGGATGGGTGGCAGGCATGCTGATGGGAAGCATTTGGAATTACTACCAGCGTGCAACCCCGATGACAATCATCTTGGCAATAATCGTGATGTTCGTTGTGGCTATTATGACGGTAGGTTATAAAATCATTGGGGCAGTACGGATGAACCCTGCTGCTGTGCTTAGAGACGAGTAGTGCTTGGAGCTGATGCGTTGGAACTAGAAATCCAGAACTAGTATTCCCTAGTTCTCCACGGTCACATGATCGTTGAGCTTCTGCAACTCCAGGATTGTCGTTTTCCCATCCGCACTCACCCGGTACATAGAGGTGAACTTCTTGTTGACTTTGATCTCCTCGAACGTATAGGAAGTCCGCTGATTGACGTAGGCGGAATAGACGTCATCAAATCCTCTTACCAACACGTATACTTCCATGTCGGCAATACGCATCTCTTCCTCACCAAATCCAGCAAGCGGACTCTTGTCATCGATCGGATGCACTACGGTCCAGTTCATGGGCAAACTGTCTACCTTGCTGCGCTCGAGACTCAGATCGAAGAATTTGTATTCTTCCTTCTCATTGCTCACAACCTTGAAAGCCACGTTAACACGAATATCTACATCCGTAAGGGTATGGCGTTCCTTGTACGATGCAAACCGGAACATGAGCCCCTTTCCACCCTGGTAGGGCGCAATCACGGCGTGGTCACTAAAGATCAGGTAGGACTTTGCCATCGCAAAGCGTCCATAGATCAGACCTGTGGCTATGGCAAAAGACAACAACCCGATCATCGCTTCAATGGATGCTACAAAGCTGGCGGCAGTTCCAATGGGATTTACGCGGCCATAACCTACGGTGGTAAATGTCTGGGTACTGAAGAAATAGATCTCCTTCATTTCCTCCCAGGTGTTGGTTGCATTAATACCTGTGAACTGATCCGCACCCAGCCAGACATAAATCCCCGTGAAGAGGATATTCATGCCAATGTAGAATATGGCAATAACCAGAATGAATTGCCACATGGGGAGGTTAAGCATGCTCTGAAACAGGCTGTATCGGTTCCAGAATCCCATCCCCTCGCGGCGGATGTTGAATGTACCATTGCGGTTGACAAACCGACCGCCATAGTTGGCACTGGAACCGAAGCCCGTGTCATTGTTTACCCGTGAGAATGGATTGATTGAAAATCGCGCCATATGACTTTGCTACGTATTCAGTTAAGGTTGATTTCGAGGAGCCTTAGTTCGAAGACAATATAAGTAAGGTGACTGGTTCAACACGGATTTTTCTAGAATTGTTAAGGCTAATGGTCCCCTTTATTGAAGACCCATCATACTTTACTTTCCAACTTCCGGAAGAGGTGTACAGGGGAACCCTGGCGTTTGGCAGCGGATTGTATAGGGTCAAACAGTCTTCTCCGCGAAACTTGTATTCCTTTGCCTAGTCTCGAAACGCAGCAAAACGTAACTTGAGAGTTGAAATGCGCTTCTGGCTTACCCTCAACATGCTCAGCATTGATATTGCCATTGGCGCCGTAGTTGGCTGCGCTTTCTTCGGGCACATCTTTGCCGTAACTGTACTCCCCCATACGTTGATTGCCCTGGGATTATCGGTTTGGGTAATCTACACAGCCGATCACCTGATGGACGCTTACAAACTCACTTCACGTGGAGTGCACGCATCGACAGCCCGTCATCGCTTTCATCAGCAGCACTTCACCGGGCTATTGCTGATGGTCATTGCTGCATCCTGTATTATCGGTCTATCGATGCTTTACACAAGCCCAGGCGTTTGGAGCGCTGGAATGCTTCTCGCTATCCCCGTGGCCTGCTATCTCATACTTCAACATAAACTAAAGTTATTAAAGGAATTTTCGGGTGCGCTCTTATACACTTGCGGCATCGTAGTGGCTCCGCTAACACTTCTACACCGACAGCTGGAATTTTCAGAAATCGCACTAATCACTCTTTATGGACTTACTGTGTTAGCTAACCTGTTGTTGTTTTCTCTGGGTGATTATCAGAGTGATACTTACGATCACAACCCATCGATTGCGACATCTATCGGGGTGAGAAAAACACGAACCCTATTTTTTATCCTTGCCGTTATCAATTTCGCAGCCTGCCTTGCTTTTTTGTCCCTCCGAGATCTTTTCGCCCCCGTGCTAATCATTCTGAGTATGAACTGCATTCTGGCTATCATCTGTGTGAGCAGCAAAGAATTATCAGGCGATCGCTATCGCCTGATAGCTGATTCGATATTCTTCATCCCGTTTATTGGACTTTGGTTATAGAAGCACTCAACGAAGTTTGAACTTCTCCCCTGGCAGGTAAATACTCGTGATCAATCCCTTGGCGCCCAATTTGGTGCCTTGCTCATGCCGTGATCGCAATGGGTTTTCAATTACCAATACTTGCGAATTCCCTATCACTTCAGCGGTATTTGCCTTAATCACAATTGCAGTCGACTCATCAATGCCGATGCCTTTCATGTCGGGGAAGTCGATCACTGCGGTGCGTAGCCGGTTGTGTCTGCTTCGAATAAGAAAATGCTGGTCGATCAGTACGCCGGTCAGCAACCCGAGCCCTGGTTTGGTTTCCAGGTTGTTGGATTCAATGGTTTTGATGGTCGCAGTATACGTTGTGTCACGTAGTTGATTGCCCGTGATCATGACTGCGCTCATCACCGCTGCACCCGCGCTGGTCCCGGCCACTACAGCTCCATTGGTGAAAGCCAAGACGATTGCCGTAGCGATGTTGGTGCCACGGGCAACTTCCATAAAACGATTCTGATCGCCGCCTGTAATGTAGATACACCGGGCTTTTATGATGGAGTCAATTCGCGCTGGAGCCAATGTCGCTCCTTTCTTGAAGTTCAACCCCACAAGATTATTTACCCCGGCTTTCCGGAATGGAACAAGCGCATAATACACCGACGAATCCGGATCTGCTGATGACATCGGCAGAACAATGCCATACCCACCTTTTCTCAAACCCGACTCATCGATGATCCGATTGATGATGGATTCAGGCCTGGAACCCCCACCAATAATCACAAGCGTTCCCTTCGGCTCTTGCGCAGCAAGCGCCAAGGAGAAAAGCAGTGCAATGAAAACTGCAACAAGCCGCATCTACCTTCAACAGTTTATTACTCTTCAAATTCAGCCACAACCCAATCCTAATTTTCCAATAACAATTAATTTACCGGCCCTTTCCGGATCGCCTTCTGCTGTTCAGGCCACTTGGTTCGCTCGCCCGTCTTGGGGTCAATTGGAAGAATGCTCTTGTCCCTTGATGTTCTGTTCGGATCCTCACAAGCCTGATAAACCAGGATAGCCGCAAGGATGACGTTGGCACGAACATCATCAAATACAATCTTATCATAGGTATCCCGGTTGGTATGCCAGGTATAATCTCCATACGACCAGCCAAGCGCACTCAATGACAAACCTGGCGCACCGACCGCAACGAAGGATGCGAAGTCAGAGCCACCACCACCTGGGGTCCCAGGGAAACGTGTCTCAATCGGTGTTCTAATCCCTTCAGGTACTTTGGTAAGCCACCGTTGGACAAACTCGTATGAATTAAGAAAACCTTGCCCGCTAATATTACTCACCCGACCTGTCCCGTTGTCCTGGTTAAACAATACCTGGAGATTTTCGACGATATCCGGATGATCCTCAACAAAGGCACGTGAACCATTCAAGCCCTGCTCCTCGCTTCCCCAATGTCCCACGAGAATGGTCCTCTTGGGATTGGGATACACTTTTTTCAAAATCCGCATAGTCTCCATCATCATGATTGACCCCGTGCCATTGTCGGTTGCACCTGTACCGCCGTCCCAGGAGTCGAAGTGAGCTGAGAGCATGACATATTCGTTCGGCTTGTCAGATCCTTTGATCTCCGCAATGGTGTTATATGCGGGTACTATGCCCAAATCTTTGGAATCAGTTCGTACGCTGATTTTCGGCTTGATCCCGGACTCTTGTAGGCGGTAAATCATGCCGTAGTCTTCCAGGCTAATGTCTATAGTCGGTATCTTAACAGTGCGTGCGGAGAAGATCTTGTTCACGCCAAAGCCCCGCGACCAGTTGGATGCCACAATGCCCAGTGCCCCTGCTTTTTCAAGGATAGCTGGTAATGTCCGGGTTGTCTTGCCAGTCTTGCGAATTCGCTCGGTCCAGGCATCCGTTTGTTTTGTACGCGCAGCCTTCATTTTATCGACTGACTCCGGGGTTCCAAACTCCTTCCAGTTATAGTCGGGCCGACCAGTCGGCTGTTGCATCGAAATCATAACAAACTTGCCCTTGACTGCCGGCAACCATTGCTGAAAAGCAATAGAATCCGCGAGGTCAGGGAGGATGACAAGTTCGCCAATCGATGCTTTACCATTAGTTGATGGACTCCATGCTAACTGCATAGCTTCCAATGATTTAATACGGGGGTACACCATATCTATATGAGATACGCCACGCTCCCATCCTTTCCAGTCACCCCACTTTTCATTTCGGGCTGTAATGCCCCAGGTGCCATATTTTGCCACAGCCCAGTCATGGGCTTGCTGCATCTGTGGCGTGCCCACCAATCGGGGACCAATGCCATCAAATAGTTCGTGGGCGAACTTCTCCAGTTGGGAATTTTCGTTCGCCTCTTTGACGATCGCATCAACAATGGGATCCGAAACCTGAGCAAAACTAACCTGAGAAAGGCTAATTAGAAGAAGGAGGAAAATGATTGGTCTTTTCATATTCGTGGAATTGGTATTCGCGTGCAAATTAATGTGATAAACCTGATTTGAACGTTTGAAATATGAAGAGCGGTATCGTATAGGGTGCTGCCCCAATCGCTAATGCCTTCTCTTCAAAACGCAAACTGTCGCCCCTACGGGGCTTAGATATATTTCTTAAGCCCATCCCTACTTATCATACTGCCACCACTGCGGGGTTGTGCACCTCTCAGCCCCAGAGGGGCAATATTTTAATAAAAGCAGGTCGACGAGCCATAACATAAGCCCTGTAGGGGCGGCATTTTGGTCGGGATTGGCAAGCTAAATGATACTAGGCGCAGTGTACTAGTTCAATAATCTCTCCACCTCAACGCGCAATATGTCAAGGAGTCTATCTACAGTTGATCGGTGGGTGCGGAAGCTGAGACAGGCGAAACGAAGGATGAACTTTCCTTCGAGAAGTGTACTGGAAATGAAGACACGACCATCTTCCTGGACGGCACGAAGCAGCTTCTTGTTGAAGGCATTTGCATTTCCTTTGGCAGGAACATACCGATAGGTCACCACTGATAGCTCAGGCGTGGGTCCGGTTTCAAAACCCAACTTTTGAATTTCAACATAAAAATACTTGGCCAGCAGGAGTTTTTCCTGAAGGCAGGCACGAAAAGGCTTGAGGCCATGAAGTTTTAGTGGAAGCCACATGCGAAGTCCACGGAAGTGCTTCGTCAATTCCGGCGACAAGTCTGCCGGTGATGGCTCCTCGGTTGCACTCAGTGAATCCTGCATGTAATTGGCCTGATAAAAGTGTGTGGCATTCAAGTGCTTCCGACTTTTTACCAAAACGATTCCAATTCCGTAAGGCAAGAAGAGACCTTTGTGCGGATCAATGACAAGGGAATCGCTTTTCTCTATCCCACGAAGCTTATTTTTTCCCTCGGGCGTCAGGATGAAAAATCCTCCGTAGGCAGCATCTACATGATACCAGAGGTTATTCTTTTTAGCTATTGCTCCAAGGGCAGTCAGTGGGTCTATGGCACCCGTATCTGTTGTCCCTGCTGAAGCAATAAGTAGGAAGGGATTCAACCGGTCTCGCAAATCGCTATCGATAATAGCTTTCAAGGCAGCTGAATCCATACGGTATCCCGTATCCATCGGCACATGACGAATGATGCACTCAGCCAACCCAGCAATACGGATTGCTTTTTCTAGTGAATGATGAGCCTGATGGGTTAGATAGATAACTGATCTTGGAATATTGGACGACGTAATTCTCTTGGCGTCACGCGCTGTGCAAATGGCAATCAGGTTGGCTATACTCCCACCGGACGTGAGGTTGCCTGCGGTTGCTGCAGGGTATCTCAGACACTTGGCCACCCACCTAATCAGTTGGTTCTCCATGCGAACCGCTCCGGGGCCGGCATAAAAGACACCAGCGTATCGGTTAGTGATATCCGCCATGTAGTCGCCCAGCGAAGAGTAATAAAGCCCACCCCCGGGAATGTATCCCAGGTGCCCACCCGAGGCTGGATTCAAGGCTGGGAAATCTACATTTCGTTCAATTAGGTCAAGGGCCTTCTTGATGGGAATGGGTTTCTCCCCGATCGGCGACTGAAGGAGTTTTATGCCCAGATCGTTGTGAAACTGAAAGGCTTTTCTTTGCTCCAATGTGTCCAGGAAGTGTTCGGTATAATCAACCACTTGCTCTCGCGCCTTTCGTCGCTGAGATGCAAAGGGTTCAAGTTGCCTGGCCAGCCGCTCCAGCCGTGTGATTTCGGATTTCAAAGACATGCCCAATATTAGTCAATATGGTCTATTGGATGATACTCGCACCAAGTTTTCTGGAACTGACGATTATCATTTGAAATGCCGTGGTACGAATGCATATTTAGATAACAAATCAGGCACCTAGGAACATGCGATCAACGCCCGAAAACAGTCCCGCAGTTGTTGGCTTGCTTGAATCAGCTCAGGAGAAGCATTGGCAGCTCTTCCATCATGAAATATTCGAAGCCAATGAACACCTGCAAAAAGCATTCACTGCAAAATAGAACACATGGAAATCATTATTCAATCCCCCCGAATCAAACTCAGCAACCGTATTGAGCGTGTCGTATATGATAAATTTGAGCGCCTGGAAAAGGCCTCCGACCGAATCATACGGTGCGAGGTTATCCTGAAGAAGGTAAAGGACTCAAAAAACAGCGGCTACTTGGTAGAGGCACGGCTCGTCGTGCCCGGAAACGATCTATTCGCCAAGGAGTCGGGTCCCAAGTTTGAAGTTGCTGCGGAAGATGTCTGCCTCGATCTGGAACGGCAACTTCGTAAACGCAAAGTGAAGCCTGCATCACGAAGGCCCGGTAAGGTGAAAATTGATGAGGAGGAAGACTAATTAGGTGCTTGGCCTCTATGGATCATCAGGCAGTCTCTTCCGGCTACACGAGCCACAACCAGGCTCGCCTCATCCGTGGCGGCACCGAATACTTTGAACTGGCCGAGAAACTTATCGACGATGCCGTTCATTCCATACATTTTCAGACGTACATTCTTGAACAGGACGAAACCGGCGTGCGCTTGGTCGACGCCCTTATCCGGGCCTCATTCCGAGATGTAAAAGTCTATCTCCTGCTGGATGGCTATGCCTCAGCTGATCTGGAGCAGTCCTTCGTCTACCGCCTCCAGGAATCAGGCATTCACTTCCGCTGGTTTCAACCTATCGTCAAAGGGAAGAATTACTACGTCGGAAGAAGAATGCATCACAAAGTGCTCGTCGTGGATGGGCTCCATGGCCTTGTTGGCGGCGTCAACGTAAGCAATCGATATAATGATTTACCCGGGCAGCAGGCTTGGCTCGACTGGGCTGTTGCCATTTCAGGTGAAGCATCAATTGAACTATTCAATCGCTGCGTAGAAATGTGGTCCAAATCCGTGTGGAGCAAAATTGGATTGCCCATGATGTTCAACTGGCGGTCGGTGGTCGCACCGGAAGACGAGGTATTTGCGCGAATTCGTATCAACGACTGGGTGCGAAATAAAAACCAGATTTCGCGAAGCTACCTTGAAATGTTTCACCGTGCCAAAGAACAAATCACCATTATGTCAAGCTATTTCCTGCCCGGCCGGGTGCTCCGCAAGAACATTTCCCAAGCTGCCCGTCGGGGCATAACCATCCGTGTGATCCTCACAGGCACATCCGACGTGGGCCTCTCGAAAGCTGCCGAGCGTTACCTATATCCCTGGCTCTTTAGACGTGGCGTAGAAGTATATGAATACCACAAGTCCGTGCTACATGGAAAGACTGCCGTGTATGACCGGCAATGGGCAACGGTTGGCTCATACAATGTAAATAATGTCAGCGCCTATGCGAGCATCGAACTCAATGTAGACGTTCTCAATGCCAGCTTTGCTGCTTCCGTCGATGATGCCTTCAACAAAATTATCATGGATGATTGTGTACGGATAACGCCGTCCCAATTTTCCAGGCGATCCTCATTTTTTTCACCCATTCTTAACCTGTTGGCATATGAAACTTTCAGACTGATTTTCTATATTTTTACTTTCTATTTCAAGCAGGAGGCGAAAACCTCGGCCTGGCCTAACAGCAGATCAATAGCTCGTTGAATTATCGCTTTTGATCTTTGTGTATGTGTTGTGTTCATTGTGCTCCTGTATTCAAGCAAATGCAGGTCACTAAGTCCACGAAGAACCACAAAGAGTGCGACCATGTACCGCTACCGCGCTAAATCCCTTTGATTCTCACCCATAAGGACTTCCCCGCTTCGGTGTCCCACCTGGCAAAACGACCGCGCTGCACAACCAGGTGATTGTCATCCGGATGGCTCAAGAAATAATGGAAGACAAATTTTCCACGACGGTCCCGCCATCCAATCATTTGCCCGAAGCGAAGGTCATTGAACACAAGGGTGTCTCCCCACTGCTCGGCTGTGTAATATCCTTGCGAGAATCGTTTCAGATGTTGGATGTCCTCATGGTCAGCGACAGGTTGAAGCAAGTGTTCTGATCGATCAAAGAATTCAAAATCGATCTTCCGGTCGGCATCAAAAACAGATCGGTAGCCAACATAGCTACCTTGATCAGTGTTAGCGACGATGTACCAAAGCCAATTATTCAATGGCGTTGGAGTTGAAAAATAATTGGTGGCGGGTATTTGCTGAGTTTCAAGGTTTGCCTTTACGTTGGCGTCGATGGCCAGTTTGTTCATGACCCCATATCCCAGGTAAAGTACCCACCAGCCAATGGCAACTCCAGCTACCAATACCCTTCTTCTATTTTGCAACGAGGCGAATACGAGAAATGAAAAGCCGAGCGCGACCGGTACGGACAAAAATGGATCTGCAACAAAAAGGGTGTTGAAAGAAACACGAATATGAGAGAACGGCTCAAACAACCCAGTGCCATACGAATTGAACGAGTCCAGGAAATCATGAATCAGCATCTGAAGTCCAAAGAAAAGGACCCAACGCCGAATGGTGAGTGTTGCCGGGCATACGTACCGATCGGCTACCAATGCGAGCATTGGTGCGGTGAGTAGAATAAACAGAAACGAATGCGTGAATCCGCGGTGGGCCATCAAGTCATTGGCAGGATTCAGCCAAAAGGAGGCCACAAAATCAATATCGGGAATGCTCTGTGACACTGCCCCCAGAAGCAAAGCTTTCCTCCCCAATTGCTTCCCCGCCAATGCCTCCCCTACACAACCACCTAATACGATATGCGTAAGCGAATCCATGCGATTATAACTTCCTGGTAGAAAATGACGCTACGGAAGGTAAAATCATCTCTTTGAACGATTGAACACAAGCAGGGGAACGCGGCTGTGAAATGCCATGGCGCGTGTAACGCTCTGCCCAAAAAGTTTTTCGTAAAAATCTAGTTCGTGCGTAAACATGGCCAGCATATCCGCATGCGTCTCGTCAACAAATTTACTGATCGCCTGATCGATACGGTCGTTGCTCACCTGATGATAGGAAATTGCAGAGTAGTGAGCCGCTTCGATAATCTCGGGTTCCAGTTTTTTGTTGACGCGGCCAGGGCCTTTGGCAGTCACCGTATGCAGAATAAGAATCTCCGCCTGAAACAGGCCGGCAAAGGCGCAAAGAGATTGAATTTCTTTAGTAATATGCTTCAAATCACTGGCGTAGACTATCTTCTTTAGCTGCTTAAATGCCGCCTTGCCAGGAATCGCAATTACGGGAATGCTGCTGCGTTCTATCACACGCGCCGTATTTGTGCCGCTGAGTATCTTTTTTAATCCGGTGGCCCCTTTGGTTCCCATCACAATCAAGTTCACTTTATTCTCCCGCGCATAGCGCTCAATAACCTCCTGCATGGGAATGCCCGCAGCCATATCATAACTGATATCCAGGCCAGTGCCCGCTTTTTCTTTGACTTCTTTGAGCAACTTTTCCAGGTCGCGCTTGGCAGACCGTTTCATTTGGTTCTCCAACTTCTTCCAATTGCTAAGTACAACCTCTGATGTGTCCATCTCAATCACTGAAAGCAGGATAACCTTTGCTTTCATCATCAAAGCCATTTGAGCGGCATAGTGGGCTGCTGCCTTCGCCGGTGCGGAAAAATCAGTTGGGACAAGAATGCTTACGAAGTTTTTCATGGGAGCATGGGCCGGCTGCTAAAGCAAATATCCACAATCCCCGGCTCAAATTCCATGACGATTGTCAGGCCTTAGCTGCCCGAAATCAATGATTTCCGCTGCCGGCTATTCGTACCGTAGCGCCTTTACTGGATTCGCCCTTGCCGACCGTATCGTGTTATAGCCGATGGTAATCATGGCGATGAACAACGCCAGCAACCCTCCTGCCACGAATATCAGCGGGTGAATAGAGATCCGATACGCAAACGTTTCCAGCCAGCCGGACAACACATAGTAGGTAACCGGTGTAATCAAAACAAAGGCTATGCCTATGAGCCGCGCAAATTGGGAGGAGATCAGCATCGTGATCTGTGTCTCGGTAGCGCCCAATGCTTTCCGGATTCCGATTTCCTTGATCTTCCGTTCGGTTGTGATCATCGCTAGTCCAAAAAGTCCCATGCAGGAAATCAAAATCGCAAGCCCGGCCATTATCGAAATCACCGAACTCATTTGATCTTCCGTCTTATACAGTGAAGCCATATGCTCATCTAGAAATGTGTACTTGAATGGGTAATTGGAAACCTGACTGTCCCAAACTGCTTTGATCTCTGCTATTGTTTCCGTCATGCGCGTACCGTCTATCTTGACCGACAACTCCTCATAACCCCAATCGGGGTGACTGACGATTGACAACGTATTCACCGCATGATGAAGTGAATTGAAATTGAAATCTTTTACTACGCCAATGATAGTCCCCAAGCTATCGGCTTCGTTCCATCCATGTCCTGCCTGTGTACCCACGGTGTTCTTAAGTCCGAGATACTTAGCGAAGGACTCATTGATGATGAATGCTTTCCCTCTATCTGTGGGGATGTCCTTGGAGAAATCCCGACCTTCTTTCAATTCGATGCCGTATACTTTGAGGTAATCAGGATCTACGTTGACATTGGATGGTGCCAATGATATGATCCCCGTATCGGCTTTAACCCTATATCCCCATTGATGAAAGTTAGCTCCCAGCCGCTGGCCGGAAGCAGTGACACCAAGAATGTGGCTGTTCCGAAGCAACTCGGTTTTGATGACATCAAATTTTTTGTTCGATTCCCGTTCCAGCTCTACGAGTACGATCTGATCGGCATTGAAGCCAACATCCTTGTTCTTCATGAAATAAAGTTGCTGGAGGACAACGCCCGTGCTCACCATCATGCCCATAGCCAAAGCGAACTGCACTACCACCAGCGAACTTCTGAAAAGTGACCTCCCTCCCACTTTGCCACCGCCATTCAGTACCTGAACTGTATTCGTTGACGTCATATAAAATGACGGGTACACGCCAGTCAGGATCCCCAGAGCAAGTGTAATCAGTATGACGCCTCCAATTTTCCAGACATCTGAAAACAATATTCCCACGTTAAGCTGCCGACCCACAAGAACATTCAGCAAAGGAAGCAAAAGGATA
>JANNAZ010000125.1:0-12198 GCA_031384895.1 Cyclobacteriaceae bacterium
TCCTTGGATACTCTATTCATTATTTTTCTTGACTTCTTTTCTGGAAGATAATCCAGGAAGTGGTCGAGGGAGGCCAGATCGGTATACCGGATGGATTGATTTGTAAAAGGATCCACGACGACAGAATAAATCCCGAGGGCCTGATTTCCATTACCCTCTCCATAGGTACCCATAATCATCATCTCCTCGTGAACAAGCTGACTGGTCATCCCGGAAAGAATGGTAAAGCGAGGGTCAACAGCAATAATATCATCTACAAGCATATTGCCCTCCGGGTCATATGTGCGCACGACCAGTTTGCACTTATCGGTTCGAAGGTTCTCTACAAACAACACATTGAAACTTTGGTTCTGGTTGGCGCGGACATCAAGCAACGAAATATTCTTGGCGAATAGCCCGGGCAGCACTTTGGGGTGATCACTGGAGTGATTGTATAGGAGTACGGCCGGTTCGCTGCTGATATAGCCACCAAATAATGCTCCTGTTCCCGCTACCGTGAAGTGTGACAGTTGGAATGAAAGGTCAAAACGCACGTTGTCAGTTGTCACGTTTTGCTGCTGAAAGTCAAAGGTGAGAAGCTGGAAATTGTTGAATGTCGTCTGCGTTTCCCGAAAGAGTAAATATAGTTTGCCTGGTACATGTTCATACCCAACAAGGATAAGCCGATTTTCCAGCTCCACCTCAGGTGACCAAAAGCGGGTAAGGGTTGTATCAACAAGTTCGACCATCCATTTTTTCTTTCCTTGTGCGTACTTGTTCAGGTCACGGACAAGCGCCAATCCTTCCGAACCCATCGAGATAATGTCATAATCCTGGTCAGATGGTTTGGCGGGAAGTTCCATTCTATATGGCTGTTGAGGCTGAGCCACTCCGTGGTTGATCAGGACCAGGAGGATCAGCAACACGGAAATAAGATTGTGAATTCTTTGAATCAAGGGTTAAGACTTAGCTCGAGGATCTGTTGATACTCCTCTTTAGTAACCGGTTGAACGGATAGCCGGGGCGCCTTTACCAGAACCATCTTCTGCATGGATTTATCCTGTTTGATGCGAGCGAGGGTTACGGGATACTTCAAGGGTTTTTCTGGAGCCAGATCGACAGCCACCCAATCAGGCTCTTTTGGTTCCGGGTAGGGGGCCTTGGTCACCAACGCCACCCCAACGATTGCCTTTTGAACTCCAGTATGGTAAATAAAGGCCCGGTCTCCCGTTTTCATGGCCTTCAGGTTCTTCCTTGCTTGAAAATTGCGAACGCCATCCCAAACCCCTTTCTTATCCTTGGACAGGGTATCCCAAGAGTATGTTTCGGGTTCTGTCTTGAGTAACCAGTAATTCATGGGATATCGAATAGGCTTCCAAAGTAATAAAATGACACCGGATAAGTAGAGGAAATTTATCCCCCTGATCAGGGGATTCTCCAGCATAGTGTAAATTTGAAGGCACGTATGAAAGTACTTATCCTCCGCTTTTCATCCATTGGCGATATCGTCCTGACAACTCCAGTAATTCGGACAGTCAAAACCCAAATTGATCATGTACAGGTTCATTATGCAACTAAAGTGCAGTACCGTGAACTGTTTGTTGCCAACCCGTACATCGACAAGATGCATTACCTCGGTGAGACCTTGTCAGACTTCATGCAGGAACTGAAGCAAGAGAAATTTGATTTTGTCATCGACCTGCACCATAACCTGAGGACCTTTCAGATCAAGCGCGCGCTCGGTGTCCCTTCAAGCAGTTTTAACAAACTGAATATTGAGAAGTGGCTGAAAGTCAATTTGAAAATTGACAAGCTCCCCAATATTCACATCGTTGACCGCTACATGAAAACGGTGGAGTCACTCGGCGTGAAAATGGATGCCCTTGGGCTTGACTATTTTATTCCGGAAAAAGATGAAGTGCCTCCGGACTGGTTGCCCGGGGGATTTCGAAATAATTTTGTAGTGTATGCGGTTGGCGCACAACATGCCACCAAGAAATTGCCCATTAAACGAATGATTCAATTGTGTGACAAGATTAACAAGCCGATTGTTCTGCTGGGCGGAAAGGAAGATGTTGCAGCGGGCAATGAAGTAGCCGATTTTTTCAGCCGAGCGGGCGAGTCAGAACTAACCAGAGTTGGGCTTGCTGAAATGAACAAGAAAACGATCGTCTACAACGGATGTGGAAAATTCAGCCTGAACCAATCGGCAAGTTTAGTCAAGCAGGCACAGTATGTGTTCACGCATGATACAGGGCTCATGCACATTGCAGCGGCTTTCAAGAAAGAGGTCTTTAGCATCTGGGGAAGTACTATCCCTGCGTTCGGAATGTACCCTTACCGAACCAAGTTTACGGTCCTTGAAAATGCCGGGCTGGACTGCCGGCCATGCACTAAAATAGGATTTACTAAGTGTCCCAAAGGGCACTTTAAGTGCATGAATGGGCTGGTTTTTGACTTTTACCTACCCTAGTTGGCTTGAACTGCGTTACATTTCCTTCATAAAATGAATAAATCTATAATAAAAACACGTCCTAGGGGCCAAAATGAGGAAGTGGTACGTCATTTTGTATTTTTGAGGTTAAGTTAGCTGTACAATGAGTCTTAGAGATAGGCAGGTCCTTATTCTTATGTTTTTCCTTCTCTTTGGGGTGGGGATAAATTCAGGTTATGGCTTTGTTTATTATAGCCGGGTAAATGGTGGCAACTGGTCCAATCCCGCTACATGGTCTACGGATGCGGTACTTCAATGCACTGGAGCTGCAGCAGCCTCTATTCCTGGTCCAACAGATGACGTGTTTATTTGCTCTGGGTTCAACGTCATATTTAATACCGGCGTTGGGCCTGTTACCATTGCAAGCCTCACGGTACGCGGAACCTTAACCATCACGGACAATAAGAACCTGATATGTAACTCACTGGCCCTGTACGGGACTATCAATGGGGCGGGAACCTTTGATCTCAAGATTGGTAATACGGCAGGATCCACCCTGAGTGGAACGGGTTTTTTCAGCATGACGAATGCCAACATGATGCTCCTTTCGGCGGTATCTATCCCGAATACCAGTGATTACATAACCTTTAACAATTCCGGCAGCCTTGATCTGAGTGGCAATACCCTTACCAGTCTCGGACGGGTGGATATCCTTGATCCCGCAGACATAATTGGTGGTGGTCTTTCAAGTTATGTGAATGGTGGTTCTTCTGCTTATTTGAAATATACAACTCAAGCAGATTTTCCGAATTTACTTACTGCTACTGCGATAGGTAATACCGTTGAGTTTGGCGCTTCAGCCGGAGGTCCATTTGTGATAGGAAATGCAGCAAACTACCATCACCTCATCATATCCGGTGCTGCAGTGAAAAACTTGGGCCTAGCAACCAACATTGCCGGAAATCTGACCATTAATAATGGCGCCACCCTTAGCTCAAATACCAACAACATTACCATTGGAGGAAACTGGATTAATAACCTGGGCGGATTCTTCACGGAAGGCACACGGACAGTCACATTCAATGGAAGTCTGAACAATCAGACCATTTCTCCTCCTGCTGGTGCGGCCGGCGAAACTTTTTATAACCTTGTAATCAACAACTCATTCGCCGGCGGAACGGTTACGGCGAATGGCAACATCACGATTACGACGGCCCAGGCACTTACCATGACTTCAGGCATTTTTGATATGGGAACCAACACGTTGGGTGAGACGGCGGCGGGTGGGCGTTACGTTGCGACAGGGGGCGAGCTAAGATTGGCGAAACTCACTACATTACCTGAATTGACCGGAGCCTACACATTAACCGGAGGTCAAACTACCTTTAATGGCGTCGGTGCACAAACCATTCGAGGCGCAGTGACCTATTATGGTGTTGGTATTAACTCAGCTGGCGGATCAGGTATCAAAACCCTTGGTGGTGTCGTAACCATCTCTGGTGATGTCAACATAGGCGCTGGTTCCTTTGATATAAGCGCTTCAAATTTTGCAATTACCCTGAATGGAAACTGGACGAATGCCGGTTCCTTTGTTTCTCGTACCGGGACTGTCACTATAAATGGGTCGGCGACTCAAACAATAACCAACGCGACAGGTGAAACATTTTACAACCTGACCATGAATGCAACCGGCCCCTTTACATTGGGAGCGAATACGGATGCGATTGTAACGAATACGCTCACCATGACGGCAGGTAATTTCAACCTTAATAGCAGAACACTTACCCTTGGTAATGGAGCGATCGCCACTTTGGTCAGGGCGGCCGGAATCATGTACGGTGGCACTTTTAGAAGATACATTCCATCCGCAACTGCGATCAGCAGCACGGTTGCTCCCTTGTATGGACTTTTCCCGGTAGGTAATTCTAGTGCGTACCGTCCGGTTGAGATCAACAGTACGGTCAATGCGACAACTCCTGGAAATGTTTCAGCTACCCATACCGATGGATTTACAAAGACCGACCTTAGTCCAACCTACAGCGACGCCGGCACCATAATGACGCGGATTCACACCATGCAGTCTGCGGTTGCTACATCGGGCGGTTTTGCAGGCGGTACCTATAACATTAATGTAAGCATGACCGCTCTGGTCAATACAGGTGCCTTGACGGATGAGAGACTGCTGATTTACACGGGGGGAACCACGGCAAGTTCAGTAGGGACGCATGTGGCCACCACAGGAACCGTGGGTTCTCCCACCGGGAAGCGTTCAGGATTAAGCGCCGTTGACCTTACCAACATCTTTGTCATTGGTACCAGTAATGCTGTTGCTACGCCCCTGGGCCCCGACAATTTTTACTCACTGGGCGGAAACTGGAATACACCAGCGAGCTGGTCTCAGATTAGCTGCGGAGGAGCCGCGGCGACTATCGTTCCAAGATCGACGGATAATGTAGTTATCTGCAGTGGCACAACCATCACGTACAACGTGGTGGCTACAACCACCATCAGAGACCTGACTGTGCAAAGTACAGGTGTATTGACGGTTACCGCTTCTCAAACGCTTAAATGCAATTCTCTTGTATTGAATGGGACTATCAATGGCGGTGGGAACAATGATGTTCAGATCGGTAATATTGCAGGATCGACCCTCAGTGGCGGAAACACAGCTGGCCCCTCTACAGGAGTTTTTGCAAAAACAAGTGGCAATCTCACGTTATTATCGAATGTGACCATCCCCAACACAACGGATTACATCACATTCAATAATGCTTCCAATCTTAATTTGAGCGGGTTCACTTTGACAAATAATGGCAGGGTTGATATGCTGGAGCCAGCCGGATTTTCAGGTGGGGTTGGATCATCATTTGTCAACCAGGGATATTTGAAGTATACAAGAGCAGTTAATTTTCCTAATAATATCCTGACGGCAACCGCATCAGGAAATACGGTAGAATATGGCCATACAAATGCATTGAGCAACACAGGCACATACTATAATCTCATTTTTAACCGAAATGGAAACAGCTACGCTCTGGCGGTCAGCCCAACGAACGTTCTGGGGGATCTGACGATAGCCAACAATACAGACTTAAGTATTACAACAAGGGATCTTAACGTTGCTGGAAATTTTATTAATAACCTAGGGGGCACATTCTCTGCAACCACGGGCAAGGTTACATTCAACGGAACATTGAATAGCCAAACTATTTCGGTTCCGGCAGGAGGGCAGGCATTTGGCGACATGACAATAAACAACATTTTTGCTGGCGGTACAGTGACGCCGAGTGGTCAGGTGACGATCAACAATGGACGGACCCTCACCATGACATCGGGAATTCTCAACATGGGAACTAATATTCTTACACAAACAAGCGGCACTGCAAATTTTACTGCTACTGGAGGTGATTTGAGACTGGCGGAAACGGGCGTGACCCTGCCGCGATTTGCAGGCACCTATAACATTACGGGAGGTACGATTACTTTCAATGGCGCAGGCAACCAGACCATTCGAAGTCTCAATGCTACCCCTTCTGCGTATTATAACATTGTAATCGCCAATGCGGGAAACAAATCGCTTGCAGGAAGCATTCAGGTTCAGGGAAATTGGACAAATAATGCAGCCACCTTTGTTCCAGGAACAAATACGGTAACTTTCAATGGTGCCGTCCTGCAAACCATCACTGCATCCAGTGAGACTTTTTATAATTTGGTATGTAATACGACCGGACCGTTGACGCAGGGTCTGACTACTGATGTCACCATAACCAATCAGCTTACTTTGACGAATGGGCTGATAAATATTAATGGCCGCACCCTTACATTGGGAAGCAGCGGAGTCGCATCCACATTGAGCCGTACTGCCAGTGCAACGACTAATTGGTTATATGGTGGAATATTTATGCGGTTTTGGCTAACAGCAACAGCCATATCGAGCACAATTGCGCCATTCTATGGTTTGTTTCCGATGGGTCCTTCAAGCGGCTCAAACTACAGGCCAGTTGAAATTAATACCACCGTGAGCCCAACTGGTGGAGGATCTTTCACCGTAGAGCACATTGATGCAACTAACATTGTTACGCTAAGCCCAGTTTACAATGATGCGGGAACCAATATCCTAGCTGTGCAAAATGCCCAATTTATTACTGCTATTTCTGGCGTCACCGGTGGTACGTATAATATCAATGCGACCATGAGCGGCTTGGCGCCCGGGACTTTAAGTGATATTCGACTGGCCGTGTTTACCGGCGGAACTACTGCAAGTGCTGTGGGCACTCATGCGGCTGCCACTGGTACGGCCCAGAATCCTACGGCTAAGCGCACAGGCATCACAGTATTGACCGACCTTAATAATGATTTTAGGATTGCCACCACCAACATAGGCGCCACACCCCTTCCGGTTGAGTTAACCAGTTTTACGGCTGAATTTCTAGGAGGATTTGTTAAATTGAATTGGGAGACTGAATCGGAATTGAATTCAGATTTTTTCGTAGTTCAGAAAACCAGCGACGGCGAACGTTTTACAGATGTCGTCAAGGTTGGCGCTGCTGGCACATCTACGACGCCAAAGGCCTATGGTGCAGTTGATGAAATGACCTTGCCCGGCAGGTGGTATTACAGGCTAAAGCAAACCGATTATGACGGTTCCTACTCTTACTCCAAACTCATTGCTGTAAACGTTCCCGAGAGTATGGTTCGAACAGTATACCCTAACCCGACGGACGGGTTTTCCTTCTCAGTCAATTTCTCCCCATCGGATCTTGGCAAGCAGGCTGTAATTTTGGTACACGATATCAGCGGTGCAGAACTAATGCATGTTGTGATTGACAATCTGTCAACTACCCGGATTCAGATCAACCCGGCTCAACGGCTTTCTGCAGGATTTTATGTCGTTTCGTTGGGCGTCGAGCAGGCCGTGGTTCGACAGAAACTTGTAGTGCGGTAACCTCCCGAATGGATCTAATAGGCTCTGACTAGCCTGCCCTCCATATAGTTTGCATACGATTTGTTGGCGACGTGCATTCCTCCGGGCGTGGGATAGTTTCCAGTAAAATACCAATCGCCGCTGTGAAGGGGGATTGCCTTGTGAAGGGCCTCAACGGTTTGAAAGACAACTTTGAGTTCCGCTTTCATACCCGCCGGTTTTACGATATCGGCAATTTTGTCTGAAATTTCCTCGTAGCTGAACTGCTCGTATAGTTGCTTGATGTAATTCACTGGAGGCATTTCGTTGGAATCCTGCAGGCACTTTTCATAGACTTCCCCGAGTAGGGAATCCTTTCCTTGATCTTTCAATAATTCAATCATGGCACGAAAGGCAACAAAATCGCCCATGCGGCTCATGTCGATTCCATAGCAATCCGGGAAGCGTATCTGGGGAGCTGATGAGACAACAACAATCTTTTTTGGTCCAAGACGATCAAGCAATTGAAGAATACTCTTTTCAAGCGTAGTGCCCCGGACGATCGAGTCATCAATTACTACGAGGGTATCCTTGTCGCGCTTCACCACTTCGTAGGTTGTATCATACACGTGAGCAACCAATTCATCGCGCTGATCATCGTCGGTTATAAAGGTCCGCAGCTTGGCGTCTTTGATTACAATCTTTTCAATGCGGGGGCGGAAGGCCAGGATATCTTCCAGAGAGTCCACGGACGGTTTTCCTTCAATGATGACCTCTGTCTGCCTTCGGACGAGATAGTTTTCAATCTCAGCCATCATCCCGTAGAAGGCTGTCTCAGCCGTATTGGGGATATAGGAGAAGATCGTGTTTCTCAGATCGAAGTTGATAGCTTTCAAAACCTGGGGTACAAGTAATTTTCCCAACATCTTGCGCTCCCGATAAATGTCGGGGTCATTGCCACGGGAAAAATAGATGCGCTCAAAGCTGCACGATGTCTTTTCGCCAATGGGCAAGATCGGATGCTGTGCATACTCGCCACTCTTGGTGATCACCAGGGCATGGCCCGGTTTTACTTCTTCGATCTGGCTGTATTCTACGTTAAAGGCTGTCTTGATAGCTGGTTTTTCTGAAGCGACCACCACCACTTCATCGTCGGCATAGAAGTATGCTGGGCGAATGCCATGCGGGTCGCGGACAACGAAAGCAGAGCCCGATCCAATCATGCCGGCCATGGTGTAGCCTCCATCGAAGTCTTTACACGCACGCTTCAGAATACGCGCCAGGTCAATTTCATTCTCGATAATATCCGAGATTTCCATGTTTGTGAACTGGTCTTTGTACTTCTCGAATTGAAATTGCACTTCCTCATCCAGGAAATGACCAATTTTTTCCATCACCGTTACCGTGTCCACCTTTTCCTTGGGGTGTTGCCCCAGGTTGACCAAGATGTCGAAAAGTTCATCCACATTGGTCATGTTGAAGTTTCCGGCCATGACCAGGTTCCTGCTCCGCCAGTTATTTTGGCGTAGGAAGGGGTGTACGTTCTCGATGCTGTTGAATCCATGGGTACCGTAACGCAGGTGACCTAGCCACAATTCACCGGAAAAGGGCAAGTTGCGCTTCAGCCATTTCTCATCCCTGAATTTCTCTTTCCCTGCTTTTAGCGCCTTGCTGTACTTTTTGCCAATTTTTCTAAACAAACTGGCGACCGGCTGACTTTTCATAGAGCGGTACCTGCTGATATAGCGGTAGCCAGGTTCCTGGTCAATCTTAACATTAGCGATTCCCGCGCCATCCTGGCCGCGATTGTGCTGTTTCTCCATCAGGATGTACATTTTGTTCATCCCGTAGGTAGGCCCATATTTCTCAATATAATACGACAGGGGCTTGCGCAACCTTACTAAGGCAATCCCGCACTCATGAAGAATGGTGTCGCTCATCCGTGATTAAAGGGCAAAGTTAATTTTATTCGCCTTGCCGTTCAACGGGGCTGCAAAATACTTAATAGGCGACGACGTCCTCGTAGGAGGTTGATTGAACGGGCTTTTTATACTTGGGTAGCGTAAAATAGAAGGTTGAGCCTTCCCCAACTTTACTTTCCAACCAGATTTCCCCCCCGTTTTTTTCTATGAATTCTTTGCACAGGATAAGCCCCAAACCGGTCCCCTTTTCATTGGCCGTCCCCCGGGAGGTGTAGCTCGATGACTTTTTAAAGAGGGCGTCCTGAATTTCAGACTTGATGCCCGTACCGCTGTCGCTCACAGCGATGACTAACTCTGTGTCCTTTTCCCGGGCCTCTACCCACACCCGGCCACCCGGCTCGGTGAACTTGATGGCGTTCAGGATAAGATTTCGGAGGACCAGACTCACAATGTTGGGATCTCCAAAACCTGTCAAGCCGGGATCAATACGGTTTTCACAATGAATGTCTTTTGGGTATAGGTTGCGGAGTGTCTCAAAACTCTCTTCCGTTGTGTTGAAAAGGTTGATCTTCTCCTGCTGAATTTTAAGCTTGTCCATTTGCATCAACGTCCAATCCAGCAGGTTACTGATCAGTGTTCGGGTATGATTGAATTGGGTCCGAAGGGCCTCCGTCAAGGAAGAAAATTCCTCCGATGTTATTTTTTGTTTGCTCAGCAAGTCAAGTGTGCCAGCCAAAGCGTTTATTGGCGAGCGCAAGTCATGAGAAATAATGGAAAAGAACTTGTCCTTAACCTGATTGAGTTGCTCCAGCTCAATGCTCCTCCTCTTGATTTCTTCCTGGTGGTTCAAGAGGAGCATGTTGATGCGTTTACGTCGTTGACTGCTCCGATAAACAGTGTAGAGAAGTATGATGGAGAGCACGGCGATTATCACCAGCACATTTTGTACGAGCTCTTGCCTTTTGATTTCAGATGTCTGCTGCTGTTGCAATTGACTAAGCGCTTCAATTTCAAGATCCTTATTCATGGTCTGAAAGCGGATCTGATCTTTGAGAAGCTTCTCCATTGTGGATTTGCTAAAGATACTGTCACGCAATGCGTTATGTTGTTGGTGGAACTCCAGGGATTTCTTGTAGTCCTTTGTAATCTCATACAGCGAGGCCAACGCGCTATAGGTTGTAAGGGCCAGGTTGCGTGCATTAAGTTCCCGCGCCGTATTCAGCGTCTTCTGGTACCGTTGGAGTGCTTCAGGATACTTGCCGAGTTTGGTCATTACCTGGCCGGTGCCCAGATCACATTCTGCCAAGAAGAATGGGTTGCTGATGTTTGCTTCCTCATTTCTTACGGAATCGAAGTAAATCTGGGATCTGGGATAGTCCCCCTTGTCAAGGTAGAGGTTTGCCAAATGTAACTGTACCGTTGGAACCAAGATGCGGATCTTCAGGCCACGGGCCAAAGCGGCTGCCATCAGGAGATTCTTTTCAGCATCGGCATAGTCACCCTTTTTCCGGAAGAGTTCACCCAATTCATCATGTGAATAGGCGCTACCGTCAGCGTCAGCGATCTCGTTGCTGATTTTTTGGGATGCGATTAGATGTTGATACGCAAGATCAAACTGTCCGAGTTCCCTAAACACAGTCCCCATGTTATGTAATGCGATGGACATATTCAACGAGTCATTGGAATTGAGCACATCATGGAAATTCTTGGAAATCCACAAGCTTTGCATGAAATAAAAATAGGCTTCATCATAATCACCCAGGTCACGGTAATCTGCACCTACATCGATATAGGCCCTGGCAAGATTTGTACTGTCCTTATCCTGAGCATAGAGTTTTGTGCATTGCATGTCGTATTGAAGGGCTTCGGCATAATCTCCCTCCATGGTCTGTAAGTAGGCGAGTCTCAAATACAATTTGCCCTTCGCCCAATTGCCAAGACGATCAGCCAAATCGGAGCTTTGATTGGCGTAATCACGGGATTTTCCAAAGTCACTGAATTCCGCCTGTTTTGAAAGATCAAGCAGGAGCAGAAACCTCATGGAGTCATTTTTCTCTGCCTTGACCAAATCATTGAGACTGTCGAGACCTGGCTGTGACCAACTCGTACCAGGGCCGGCTAGGAATACAAAGAGCAAAAGGCTGATTCTCAGTATTCGGACAGGATACGGCAATAGATTGTCACGCGAGCTGGTGGCCCGCGGAATCAGGGGTTTGTAGTATGATCCATCCCGATTGAGCAAGAGCAAACAATTGTATAAAAGGTTTTCCAAAGGTGAGAGAATACTTGAAGTAAAAAACTTCAAAAACCGCCAAAATCCTACATTGGCGCCAAGAGCCCAAATTATCCCCAGAGTGGGTACCTCTCCAGATGAACGGCTTCTGTGAAAAACAACTTAGTTGACGCCTCAAATGATTCGGTAAAGTCGGAAACCATAAACGTATCCGGGACGGGTGGGGCCTCGTTAAGCAAGTCTGATTCATTAAGATATGACCAAAGCGACTGGGCCACCACCTCTGACGAATCCAGGACAGCTACCTGCTTACCAAAGAACGCTGCAATCTCAGACTTGATCAGAGGATAGTGCGTGCAGCCAAGGACCAACGCATCAATGTTTTTCAAGCTCGCATCGGCGAGGTATTGATGAATGATGTCGTGGCTGATCCGGTTGTTGAAAAAGCCTTCCTCAATCATCGGGACAAGCAGCGGGGTGGCAAGTGATTCCAATATGATGCCGGCTCCCCGCGTTCTTATTTTTTCCGCGTAGATGCCCGACTGTACTGTTCGCTTCGTTCCGATTAGCCCAATCCGCCGACCAGCGAACTCATGAATCACCAGGTCAACCATCGGATCGATGACGTTGATAACTTCAACCGATTGGTGCACATATTCTTTCAGTAGTTCGTAAGCTGCTGAACTGGCCGAGTTGCACGCAATGACAATGACCTTGCAGTTTCGCT
>JANNAZ010000128.1:0-15788 GCA_031384895.1 Cyclobacteriaceae bacterium
GGGGGTGTAATGCGCGCAGTCGGAGATAAGGACCTTGGCTCGCGTCACATGGAAATTACTTCCGATACCTATTGGTATGTTAAAAAATTCCTGGCACACAAAGTTGCGTTTGAAAATGGAACTTCGGGTCCGCCTGCCATCGAAGTGACGGCCCTTCGCGACGCGGGAGGCAAGACGCTGGCGGAAATTTCACAGGAATTTTCCGTCGATGAGCAGAAACTGAAGGAGTTTAATAAATGGCTGAAGGCCGAACGCGTTCCCGTAGACAAAACGTATACCGTACTTGTTCCCAAAGGCGAAATCACACCAGGGTTCAGTGTGCTGACTGTGGCTGCTTCCGGCAGTGGCCCTGGCCAGAAAGTGGAGCCGGATTTGAATGTGCGGGCAGAGGTGAATGAGATCAATGGGATTCCAGCAATCCGTGCGCAAGTGGGTGAGTCACTCGCTGCCCTGGCTACACGCGCAGACGTGAACATTAGCCGGTTACTCAATTACAACGAGATGGAAATTGATAAGCCAATCAAGGCAGGACACTGGTATTTCCTGGAAAAGAAGAAAAGGCATGGTGCACAAGAGCTTTACACGGCCAAGCCGGGAGAGGATGTTTGGGCGGTGAGCCAACGATTTGGTGTCCGCCAGAAGACATTGATGAAATACAACGAGCTTCCCCAAACCGATATGGATCTTGGAGGCGTAACTCTTTTCCTTACGCACAGCCCTCCCGAGGGAGGATTCGTAGTGGCTGACAGTGTAGTTGCAAAGCTCGACGAAGAAGGGTCTTTCGATTGGGACTTGACTTTGCAGCCGATGGAGGAATCAACAATAACACCTGGTATGCCAGTCGAGGCAGTGCCAGCTGCCAATGAATCGCAAACCGCTTCGAATCAAGTAGCAATTGCGCCCAAGACAGGGAGTACGCACGAGGTGAAGCCTTCAGATACGCTATATAGTGTCGCCAGACAGTATGGTGTGACCATCCGGGAGATCATGGAGTGGAATGACAAGAAGGATTTCAGCCTTGCTGTAGGAGAAAAACTTCGGGTAGGGGCACACTAATCCGTTTTTTCAGCAATTTACCCCTTTTCCTTACCTCGGATTTCTGATTATTTTTTTATCTGGCTTTCTTTCTGACTAAAAAAGATAATTTTGTTCAGACAACCGAAAAGTCTCGAACGATCTCTCATGAAAAAGCCGATTGACCTTGTGATGCTGGTGGATGATAACGACACCGACAACTTCATCAGCAAGCGGATCATCGAGATTACCGAGTTCGCGGATCGGGTAGAAGTAAAAAACTCCGGCAAAAGTGCACTCGACTACCTGACAGAAAATCAGGACATCCCCGCGAACCTACCCAACATCATCTTCCTCGACATTAACATGCCGGTGGTTGACGGGTTCGTTTTCCTATATGAATTTGAAAAGTTCCGGGAACTTGTCCGGGCCAAGTGTAAGGTGATTATCCTATCCAGTTCAGATAACAAGCGGGACATCGACAAGATTGTCAACAATAACTACGTCATCAAGTTTATTACCAAACCGTTAACTGAGCATTCTCTGGAAGATATTCGGGGAAAATATATCTGATTCATCCGGGTTTTGTATTTTTGCCGGCAAACAAAACCCCTATGAAACCCCGATTTTTCCGACTCTTCATCCCTGTATTCTTTCTGGCCATGACGGCTAAGGCGCAGTTCGTCGTTGTAGACTCTACCACTAATTGGAGGAAATCGTTCAAGGCCGGACTCAACATCAACCAGGCTAACTTTTCCAGTAACTGGAAAGGGGGTGGGGTCAATTCCTTCGGTTTCAACACGCTGGTGAATTTCAAAGCCAATTACAAGAAAGACAAGGCCTCCTGGGACAATGAAATCGATTTACTATACGGTATGGTAAACAACGAGGGCCAGGGTGTACGGAAGACGATGGACCGGGTCTATATTGATACCAAATATGGATACGCCATAGCGTCCAAGTGGGATGCGTTTGTGGCTATAAACGTGCTGACGCAATTTGCGAAAGGGTATAAATACGTAAAAGACGCGAATGGAGTAGAGCAGGGACAGCTGATTTCAGATTCATTCTCCCCGGTATTTATCACCGCCACACTGGGTGCAGAGTGGAAACCGGTGAGTTATTTCAAGATGCGCTTTTCACCTATCGCTCCGCGTGTAACTATCCTACGAAATAACGATGGAAGGTACAGTGCTGTCGATCCGGTGGCGCCCTACGGCGTAAACGTGGGTGAGTCGGATCGCTTTGAGTTCTACGCCTTTCAGATGACAGCTGATTTTGATAAGGATATCGCGACCAACATGAACCTGAAGGTTAGGTATATGATGTTTGCCAACTACAAGACGTTCGAGATTAATAAAGTGGACCACCGGGTCGATATGAACCTAACAGCAAAGGTGAACAAGTTCTTCAATGTGAGCCTCGGCGGAATTTTCCTCTACGACTTTGACCAGGACGCCAGCCCCCAGTATAGCCAGGCCCTTTCGCTGGGAGTGTTGTATACTTTCCAGAATTTTCAAACTAAGTAGCGAAGATAACCATTCTCAAAAGCCGGGTCATCGGTTTTTTTTATTTTTGATCCATGCTGAGCATCCGTTTAACCAGGTATGAAGACGTTCCCGCTCTCCAGCGGATCGCGATCGAAACGCAGCTTACCACCTTTGGCCCCCATAACGCGGAGGCAAACGTGAATGCGTACATCGACCGAGCCTATGGACTTGACACGTTGCAGAAAGAATTAACTGAACCTGCATCACGAAATTACCTCGCATTTTTCGAAAATGAGCTCGCCGGCTTCATGCGCCTGAGGGAGAGTACCGAAGTAGAGCACCTACTGGGGAAGGATACCGTTGAACTTCAACGACTTTATGTCCTGGAAAAATTTCACGGTCAAAAGATCGGTGCGGCGCTTATGCATGAAGCTATGGATTATGCAAAGCGAACGGATTATACATGGATATGGCTTGGCGTGTGGGAGGAGAATCTCAAGGCACAGCAATTTTATATTCGTTGGGGGTTTGAGCGGTTCTCGGAGCATGTGTTTCAGATGGGTGAGGATGCTCAGACAGATTGGCTGCTAAAGATAAAGGTCTGATCAACCAACCGCAATCTTAGAGAGGCTGGGTAAAAATGAACTTGCTAATTAGTAAATTGTCGCCCTGCGCGAATCAAAACGAAGCAATCTGAATGGAAACTATCGAACTCTCAGGAATCCTCGGTATGGCCGCAATTGGAGCGCTTGCTGCCAATTTTATTGTTGGCTATTGTATTTGGTCTAACGTTACCTACAAGCTGCCCTATGCGATGACCTTTCTCGGGCTGCACAAATTCACTGGATACGCCGCGGCCATCACCATCCTGTTGCACATTGTTCTAATACCGCTCGACCCCCTTTCAAAATTTACCTGGAGCGATCTGCTGCTCCCGGCCTGGACGGAGCACCAACCGCTGGCCAACACATTTGGCTCTGTCGCATTCTATTTGCTGGGAGTTGTCATTATCAGCTCGTACTATAAAGACAAGATCAGCCTGTCGACCTGGCGCACGCTTCATTTTCTTTCCTACTTTGCTGCTGTGCCGCTTATCCTTCACAGTGTCATTACTGATCCTAAATTGCAGGACCGCCCCATTGACTGGTTTGATGCAGAAAAACTATTTGTGATTTTTTGTTGCGCAGTGATTGTGTGTGTATCGTTCTATCGTTTCATGAGGCCAGAAACAAAAACCTGATTTTGTGGATGAATCATGGGTTGACAGGTGGGACGACAGGTACCGCAAAGACGAGTTTGCATACGGTGTACAGCCCAACAATTATTTAAGGGAGCGATTGCTGAAATTGGATGCCGGTGCGATACTCTTCCCGGCAGAAGGCGAAGGGCGTAATGCGGTTTTCGCAGCCAAGCAGGGTTGGGCAGTTTCGGCCTTTGACATAAGTGTTGAAGGGAAAAGCAAGGCCTTGCGACTTGCTGAAACCAATGGAGTCACAATTGACTATCAAGTGGGTGATCTCCAGACATTGAATTATGGCGCCGAACAATTTGATGCGATAGCATTAATTTACGCTCACTTTCCGGCAGAAATCAAGTCGTTGTATCACAAGACACTGGATGCGTATTTGCGTAAAGATGGTTGGATTATTTTTGAGGCGTTTAGCAAAGGACATGTCGACTACATTGCACGGAACGAGAAAGTTGGTGGACCAAAGGAGGTCGCGATGCTGTTCTCCATTGATGAACTGAAAGCGGACTTTGTAAATTATGAAGTTATTGAATTGGTAGAAGAGGAGGTTGAATTGAATGAGGGAGCCTTTCACAATGGGATAGGTTTGGTTGTCCGATTTGTGGGGAGAAAGAAGTGAGCTTTACGATTTTGGTTATTGAATATTGAATTTGAATGCATGTTACGATTAGGAGAAGGCTGAGAATTAATTGTATATGATTGAATATGCCATCGAGCAAAATTTGAGCGTACCGGAATTCAGAGACATTCTGATCCGATCCACGTTGGGCGAACGCCGGCCCGTGAATGAACCGGATCGGCTTCAGAAAATGCTGGACCATGGGAATCCTATTGTTACTGCCAGAGATCAGGGGAGATTGATCGGCGTCAGCCGTTCCTTGACGGACTTTCTTTATTGCACCTACCTTTCCGACCTGGCCGTCGATGCGGGGTATCAGCAGAAGGGAATAGGCAAGGAACTGATCCGCCGAACAAAACTAGAGACCCCAAAAGCGAAATTGATCCTCTTGTCGGCTCCGGCAGCAATTTCCTATTACCCAAAAATTGGAATGACGCACCATGAATTTTGCTATTACCTGGATGATGTCAATAAATTGAAATAGCAGAACTTAAGGGATTTGCTTAACCCCCAAATAGTTCCGCATCCGCTCCACCCATTTTGCATCGATCAACTTGATTTCCTTGAGTTGTGCCAATGAATCAAACGCACCGTGCTGCGTACGGTAGGCCAGTATCGCTTGCGCCTCACGCCGTGAAACATAGGGATGGGCCATCAATGCTTCCAGGCTTACTTCGTTCAGGATTAGTTTCCGAGGTTGAAATCCTTCTTTCACTTCAAATCGCTTTCCCAGGTTTTTCACCACCACAGTATCCAGTCCGTATACTTCCCTCAGTTGCTCCATGGAGATGAATCCCCCAAGCCGGTCCCGAAATTGGAGGATGCGTCGTGCAAGGACTCGACCGATTCCATAAACGGCGTCGAGTTGTGTTGAGTCCGCCGTGTTAATGTCATCACGGGCGTTCTGCTTTAAGGAAGCCTTGGCAGAATACGTTGAATTTTGCTTTTGAGTTTCAATTACCATCCAGGGTTTTGCCCGTTTGTACCACCCGCTATCCATGCCGAATATTTTTAGCACGTCATCTTTCTGTCGAAATTTCCCACCTTTTTTCCGATAGCGCACAATCCGTGTTGCGAGTCCTTTCGGCAAATCAAGCGCGATGAACTCACTTTCTGTGGCTAGGTTGGGGTCGAAGGAATGAAGACGAGTTGTATCCGCCCTTTTCTTTTTTGCGGCAACCAAATTCAATTCCGCCATTTCAAACAAAGCATACAGGCTGTCTGTTTTAGAAATATTTTCAAAGGGGACTCTGTCATCTCTGGTAAACTGACGATAGACCGGTTCACTGAACAGGATGACTCCAATAAGTGGGATGAAAAGCAGAAAGGCATTCGTTTCCGTCCGGGAAAAGCCAAAGAAGGTTCGGATGAGATGCTGCAATCGCTTCATTGCGAAAGCTACCTAGCGGCCACGGATGTAATAGTTTCAGGGCCTACGGAAAACAGGATGATCCTTGTGGCCTTGAGACAGCAATTCTCACTTAATGACTTTCGCTCCAAGACTCAAACTGTCGCCCCTACGGGGCTCAGATGCATTTTCCAGGCCCTCGTTATCAAAATGCAACCCTTACGGGGTTGAGCGATCCCGCTTAAGCCCAGTGGGGCGATATTTTGATAAACAACAGATCAGCCAGCCAATCCCTCAGCCCCAGGGGGGCGGCATTTTGACGCGGATTGGCAAGTTAAATTAGTACTCTTGGGTAGAGCTACCATCCTCCCGGGATAGTCATGAAGACTAAACTAATCCCACATTGTCCAAATCTCATGGTTCTAAGCTATATGAGATTGGGTTGGGGTAAGCAAACTTGAGAAACCGGAATTAATCAAGGAACAACTTATTCTGTGCCAGGCAGTCCGCCAATCGGGTGTATATTCTGGTGATGGATTCGCGCGAGTAATCGCCGTTCAAGGATTTAAGCATTCGTTTTGCGAGAGGCCCCTCCCGGAGAACGACGCCAATTTCTTCTCCCCACTTGTCCAGCGTGGTCGTACCGGAATTCAAAAGTTTCTTATGAATGTGGTTCCAGAGTTCACCTGCTGTGCAGGGGCCATCGAGTCCAAAAGTCGCCGGATACTCTGACGAGAGCAGTTCTGCGTCTGGACCCAACCGGGACGTCTCATCCAGAATGCCAGCCAGAATTTCCGTCTTTTTTCCCATTTGTTCTTCCAGGTTGACAAACTTCTCATTGGCCAGCGCGTGAATCGTTTCAATCACGAGGGTCTGCACAGCCAGATCCGCAGGTGGGCATTCCTGGATATCCATGATCCGTATTTCAACCGAGCCCCGGTCAAACCGGGGAATCGCCCCACGTGAATTTACCCAGATGGGATCCAGGATGTTGTCGGCATTGTAGGGCGCAATGTCGGCTTTGATTTTTTCGTATACCGTGTTGAAGTACTGACGTTTCGAGAATACACCCTCCGGGATCACTTTCCCAGTGATCGATGGAATGGCTTGCTGGTTGGTTTTGTAATAATTCATCCGCGTATCCAGGAACCCTGTAAGTTTCCCATCCAGGATCGGGGAACTGGCGCACAACGCAGGCAGGATGGGGAGTACCACCCGAATAGCGGCATGAAGCTTGGCGAACTCCTCGTCGTCGTAAAACGGTAAGTTAAGGTGTGTACTCTGAAGGTTGGACCAACCATGACCACGACAGTCGAAGATCGAATTGTAGATGGCATAGACTTCGTTGCTGTCGTGCGGCCAGAGTTTTGTCTCGGTCTGCGGATTCATCCAGGGATGCGCGGCTGTGGGGAGTAGCATCGCATTCCATTTTTCCAGAACGGAATTCACGCGCGTCACATTATCTGAAAACGCACTGCATAAGGTGTTGAAATTGCTTTCCGGTCGGGTAGACTTCAGCTCGATGACATGCATCACCAGCTCGTTGGACCAGGTGATCATGCCGTTTTCAAAATCACTGCCGTATTCACCTAATTCAGCTTTCAGAAGTTCGTCGGCAATAGGGCGGACATCCAGCGTGTCCCGATCCACGATCATGTATTCAAGTTCTACTCCAAAGGCCTGAAAGAGATGAAGGCGTACCGGTTGGGTCATTTGGCAGACTTGATTTTATTAAGAATGACCTCCATGATTTGATCGTACAACCGATCTTTTAGAATTTTGTCTTCAATGCCTGCGTCAATGTTCGGGTTATCGTTGACCTCAATGACGTAGAATTTTCCTTCTACTTCTTTCATGTCAACTCCATACAGGCCTTTTCCTATCAGCGCGGTGGCCTTCAGTGCAGTCTTCAGCAGCCCGGCAGGGGCCTGATCTACGATGATGGCTTCTACGACTCCATCACGAGAGGCTTCTTTTTTCGCGCTCCAGTTGACGATCTGCCAGTGCTTGGTTGCCATGAAGTATTTGCACACAAAAAGCACCTGCCCGTCAATAATGCCTACGCGCCAGTCAAAGGGAGTAGGGAGAAACTCCTGGGCGATAATCAAGTCAGATTTCTCAAACATGCTTTCGCGGACTTTCTTGAATTCCTCCAGGTTGTTGATCTTAACGACTCCTTTGGAGAAAGCTCCATCGGGTTGCTTCAGAATAAACGGGAAGTTCATTTTCTGCGGCACCGAGTCACAGTTCTCGGCCGTCAACACGTAAGACCGCGGCGTCAGAATCTTATTGGTGTTGAGGAGTTCGTGGAGATAGACTTTGTTTGTGCACTTGGAGATTGACTCCGCATCGTCAATGACAGCCAGTCCCAACGATTCCGCTTTCTTTGCGAATCGGAAGGTGTGATGATTGACATTGGTAGTTTCGCGGATGAACAACGCGTCGTACTGGATCAGTTTGTCGATGTCGTTCTTGGTAATGAACTCGGTGTTGAAGCCAGCTTCGAGCGAAGCTTTGTAGAATCGTTTCAGTGCGCGACCGTCCGAAGGCGGATTAGGGTCTTCGGGATTGACAAGGATAGCCAAATCGTATTTCTTTTTGTCAGGCCTATAATCCCGTTTACGCAACAAATATTTTTCCAGGGCACTTTCCAGAATGGGCTGATCGGCCTCCGGCATTTCATTTAAACTCACCGGACGAATACTCTGCAATACCCATTTATTTTTCTTTGAGAAGATGGCCCTTACCAAGGGTGCCTGGACGAGCTGGAAGAGTTGCAGAGCCAACTTGTTTAAAGGCTCGGATTGTGTAAAACCAAAGTAGATGTTGAATTCCACCTTGTCGTACGGCTCGTGCTTGAAAGTTGTCTGAATCACGGCGTCGAAATCCAGCGAGTCGTCGCGGAGGATGGAAGGGAACCGGAGGTCCTGGATGGTGGAGACTTCCGGCAATACTTTGTGTCCGCGTGCCTCGGCCAGTAGCGAAACGTAGTAGCCTTCGCTTTGGTACTGGTACGATTTGCAGAGATTGAGAATCTTCAGGTTCTTGACGGATTGAAATGCCTCATCCGTGATGTATTGTGCCGGGGTGATGACCTCCACATCATCGAGACGCAAGTTCCAGCGCTTGGGTTTTTCAACAATGATTAACTTCGGCATACAGGAAGCTCAACCTGATCAGGCGATGGGTGGTGTAAAATATTCAGGCTCCGGATAAAAATCACTTGGGCTGGATTATCAACAAGTTAGCATCGTATGTGACAATCCCCAACATGATGCTGTTGATCAGCCGGTCGAAGGTGACACTGTAGTATTGAGACTTTAGCGGATTCGGATTCATGGGATCAGCCAGGTAAACAGAGCCCGAATTTATATCATAGCCATTGATAATTGCAAAATGCCCCACGGGTTCTCCCTTAATGCTGTCGTATTTGTTGGTTGTAGGGATTTCGCGGGGGGTTCCATAGAGGTAGGTGGCGCTCAGGCCGGCGAGGATAGGGACGGATTTCTTCAAGTACCCCTTGATCAAGTGCTCATCCAGCTCAGCACTCAGCAACTTACCGCCCGACTCGAGGAAGTTGATGTAGGCATTGCTGGCCACAAGCAATTTCCTGCGCTTGACCTTGAAGAGCATTTGACGCCGTAGGTTTTCGGCAATCTTTCGGGAACTGAGTTTAAACCAAGTGGGGTCCATTACATTGAGATTATACGTGTAGATGGAGGCCTGGTAACCGCGTTTCAGCGCGTGACTTCCCATCATCACCGCCAGCGTCCCGCCGTTTTTCAGTTGCTTTACTTCCCGGATCACCTGGGGTAGGGAAATCTTGTCATCATAGTATTGATACAAGGCATGGAGGCATGTTGGGCCGCACGTAACTTCATCGGGCTGTGCCTTGATGTCAAAATCGAGAAAGAGTGCTTTTTGCTTCGACATACCTAGAGAAGTTTGGAAATTAACAGGTCGAACACTTCCACCAGGATGAGGAGAATGATGATCCATTCGAGCGTGTTGCTTACGCGTTGTGCGGAGATTTCCCGGAATACGCGCAAGTTGTCTTCAATGATTCGCAGGGTATATTCAATTTCGCTGAAGCGAATGCGCAGATCATAATGCTTCATCAACCCTTTGTTCAATCCGTCCAGGTATTCGTTGTCCCAAACCAATTCCGGCGCATCAAAAATGTAGATGTTGTCAGCGATGTCGTTCTGTGTGTTCAGCGCGCGTCCGATAAACTTCATCATGTTAAGCCTGTTTATCTTCAATTTACCTGTTGCTTCAAGGTGGTTGGTGAAGCCCCGGATCTCGGTAAGTAGGTTTTCTGAAGTATGGTGGTAGTGATCCAGTGCCACCGACTGAGCAAGGTTAAACATCCCGATGCGAATTACCTTGTCGTCAATGTGGTCGACGATGACCTGATCAAATTCAAATAATAGGGGGGATCCATCCCGTACACTGATTTCATTGTCATCACGAAGCCAGTTGTCTGGGCTCTTGAGGAAGTGGTCAATGGTCTTTATGGCCCTTTTCATTTCTTCCTCCGTATGTCCTGAAAAGACGACCACTCCATAATTGAAGTAGTATTGATACTTGTCCGGAGCCACTCCATAGAATAGTTCTGACGATGAGTCTGCCAATGGCTTGAGATCATGAAAGGCTTTTATTGCCTTCAGATCGAGTTGGTTGGCGATTCGGATAGCGGAGAGTTTCATGGGTGAGTTCGTGAACCAGTCGCCGGTGCAAGTTTCCAGTTACCGACTGCGGATTATCAAAGATAGCCTGTAATTCATCCACAGTAAACCGGAAAGAGGTATTTTGCACACTTAATCATGCGTTTTATGAAAGGACTACTTTTTGCCCTTACCTGCTTTGTTACTGTTGATTGTTTGGGTTGGGGTGTCACCGGCCACCGCGCCACAGGCCTGATCGCCGAGCAATACCTCAATGCGAAGGCAAAAAAGAGAGTCGCGCTATTACTCGACCAGGGGTCACTGGCCATGGCCAGTACCTGGATGGATGAGATCAGATCCGACTCAACATACAATTATGCCACCGAATGGCATTGGACAACAATCCCGGATGGGAAGCGATATGAAGATGTGAGCAAGAACCCTGACGGCAAAGTGGTCGAGATGATTGAGAAGTTTGCGGCCGACCTCAAGGGCAAGAAACTGAACAAAAAGCAGGAGCTGGAAACGCTCAAGATGCTGATCCACCTGGTTGGAGATATTCACCAACCCCTGCACGTAGGCAAGCCGGGTGACCGCGGTGGGAATGAAGTTAAAGTGAAGTGGTTCCGAAGCGAATCCAATCTTCACCGCGTGTGGGACAGTGATATGATTGACGATACCAGGCTTAGTTATACCGAGCTCGCCCTTGCGCTCGGTAAGCCAGACAAAGCAATGCTCGCCAAATGGCAATCGTCCACTGTTCGGGACTGGGCCCATGAATCAATGACTTATCGCCCTCAGGTGTACGACATTGGTAATGGGAATCTGGGTTATCAATATTCCTACAAGTACCTCTCCACAGCAAAGCTGAGAATGCTTCAGGCGGGTGTCCGACTGGCGGGCCTGCTTAACCAAATCTATGGGAAATAGGGAATGTATTTCTCGTGAATGCGCTTTGAAACCTAATACCTAATACCCAACACCCAATTACACCCTCTCCACGATTCCGTAGGGGAAGCCCTTCAATGCAATTTTAAGCTCGTCCAGAGTAACCTGCTCATCCCGGGTCATCTCAGCGGTTTCTTCGGCCAATGATACCTGCACGTCCTGAATGCCCTGTACCTTTGAAAGGAGTTTCTTAACCGTATTAGCGCAACCATTGCAAGTCATACCAGTAATGCTGTACTTAGTCTTCATATCAGTTTATTCTATGCTAGAGATAACCAAGTTTGCTGAGAATTAGTTTGTTGTCCAGCGGGATTATTATCTCCTGCCGCTTTAGTTCAAAATGTTTCAGAAGCGACCCATACTGGCTATTCCCGCGGATTCTATACCTTTGCCAGCGTTCAGCCCAGGTGGGCTACAGAATACGCAACCCAGACACTCGTCTCACTATGAAGGTATTTTATAGACTTCTTTTTCATACATTGGCGTTTGTTTTCTGTTTGGCAGTGACTCCCCTGACAGTTGCTGCCCAGGATCAGGATACAGCGAAATTCAATATCAGAAACCATAGTTTCTTGCTCCCACAGGTCAGCCCATCCGGCAAGTATTCTCATTCGATTTATCTCCTTTACGTAGTGCCGCCCAAAGACTGGACACTGGATGCCATTGTAGCGCCTATGTTCCAATATAGCGGGAAGTACACACTGCCGAAAGGATTCAACCTTCAGGGAAGTTGGATGTCGCTGATTATTTCCAATCGGTTCAGCGCAGGACCTTTCTGGAATTACTCGACCGGGAACTTCCACCTCGGCGTTGGATTTCAGATGGCGTTTAATTATGGAATTTTGAATCAGTTTGGATTTAATACCACACTTACGGGTTGGGAATCTCAGCCGTCCTTGTCGGCTGGGTACAGTTTTGGAAAGACCGCATTGATCATCCGCGGAGATCTTTACAACACCCATTCCCTCAACCTCAACGAAGCAGGGAATGTGCTGTCTAATCCTGAATCGTTTATCAACGGATACAGTTTGACTACCAGTTTTGAGCAGCGGCTAACTAAGAAACGAGTGATGTCGCTCGGATTTAAGATGAATTACTTGCGCTATCATATTGTTGCCTGGCCAGCGCTGCCGGCGAGTAAGTACCGGTATTTTATGCCCGAGTTCCAGTTAGGGTTTAGTTTCTAATGATGATGTACATGAAGTTCTCCCGTTCGTTTGTATTGCTTTTGATTGTTACTCTCCTGGGGTGTTCCAAGAGTGAAATTACACCACCCCCGGAAGATGTTTTCAATTTACCTGCGCTGCCCTTTGTGGGTCCCGCCTCGATCAAGACGATGGAGGGGATTTACACCTTGAGTCAAGGCAACCAGAGCTTGGGAACCACCTTTGTTTGCCGCGTGTCAAAGAAAAAAGTCTCCTTCTTCAGCAATAACGGTGGACTGCACATTGTGTTGAAGTACGGTTACAAAGCGTCCAATGGATCCATTCAGTTTTCCGGCTTCTATCGCTATTCGGAAAGCCCAAATCAGGGAAACATACAGTTTCAAATTTCTGCAGCTGACGGTTCCACCGACCTGCTCAACGGAATCATTGCCAACGTTAAGCTCAAGGGGATGTTTTCTGGCAACCAGCTGGAGCTAACCTATGAAAGAGCATTTACCGCGTATGCCGCCAATAATCCATTCATGATTTTTGCTCATCACGGCATCCAGACAACGGTAGATCCTCCGTATGCTGAGAATTCACTCGACATGATTAGGAATGCGGAAGATTATGGAATCACCGGTTTGGAACTGGATGTTCGGTTGACCAAGGACAATGTTCCCATACTCATCCACGATGCCACCATCAACACCCGGCTCACCAAGAAAGGACCGCTGTTTGGTTCTTGGGATCTGTACAGCTTTGCCTTGATCTCTGAGTTTGTCACATTGGTCGACGGTCAAAAGGTTCCTTCTGTGGAACAAGCGTTGAATGCGTTTATTGACGAGACCACCATGACGTACTTCTGGATGGACATAAAAGGTAACCCTGAAGTCTTCAAGTACTTAGAGCCTATTGTTCGCAAGGCCTATAAGCGCGCAACGGATATTGGTCGTACGGTTGTCATTTTTTCCGGTTTGCCATCCTCGGATGTGATCACAGAACTGAAGAAGCAGCCGACCTATCAGGGTGGCAATCCGGCTGATCCTAATTATACCTTGCCGCTGCCAACACTGGCAGAAGAAACAGTCGACAAGGCCATCGAAAATGGTTGCCAGTTCTTTGGGCCTCGCTACACATTGGGGTTGCTCTTGCCAGAGGTACAAAGAGCACATGCCGCTGGAATTAAGGTAATCAGCTGGACGCTGAATTCCAGGGGACTAATTACAAACTATTTGAAGAATGGGCAGTTTGATGGGATGATTACGGACTATTCGACTTATGTAGTGTATGAGTTTTATACGATGCCTGAATGAGTATGATGAAGTTTAAAAAGATATTGGTTGGGCTTCTGGTGTGCTGTTCGGTCGTCAGTGAGGTTAGTGCCCAAACAGAGTCTGCACCGGGCAAGAAACACCGCTGGGCAGTGTATGGCGGGATTGGCCCCAACTACTATTTCAATAACCTCGAGAAGGCTACCGATAAGGTTACGGAATTGAATTACTCGTTTGTTGCCCGGCTCATGTGGGAACCAGAGTATTTCCTTAGCCTGGGTTTTGAGACTGGCTACAACCGCTTGTATTCACTTAGCGGAACCGGACCGGTACTCGGTGATGTGAGCATTGTGAATGTGGCTATCCCGATCCAACTTGTTGTGTCGATGAAGTTCTCTAAACATATATATGGCAGTTTTAATGTGGGGCAGGCCATCCTCCTAAACAATGTGTCTACTCAATTTAAGGGCAATTTTGATGCGTCGGTTCTTTCCCTTGGAGATTTTGCCGCCACCGTGGGCTACCGGAAAGACATCAGTGAGCGATTTACGCTTGGCACAGAGCTCAAGTTCTATTATTCCGGGAAACTGGATGACAAGAACGTAGCGCTACTCATTATGGCGGGCTACCGACTCTGGTAGACCATTCCGCTTTTTTCACTCCCAAGTCAGGTTTTTAGGTTCCCTGTAGCCTATCTTTACGCCTTTTCAACCCTAACATGACCGAGGAAAAGAGCCTGAACTTTCTGGAAGAGATCGTAGAGAAGGATTTGCGTGAGGGAACGTACACGAACATTACAACCCGCTTCCCACCGGAACCCAATGGCTACCTCCACCTGGGTCATGCCAAAAGTATTTGTTTGAATTTTGGTCTTGCCCTGAAATATGGGGGAAAAACAAACCTTCGGTTCGACGATACCAACCCGGTCACCGAGGAAACAGAATACGTTGACAATATCAAGAATGATGTTCAATGGCTGGGCTTCTCCTGGTCAAAGGAATTATATGCTTCTGATTATTTTTCCGAGTTGTATGTCTTTGCTGTTCGGCTGATCGAAAAAGGACTCGCATATGTCGATGACAGCTCCAGCGAAGAGATAGCTGCTGGAAAAGGAACGCCTACGCAGCCCGGAAGAGATTCAGTTTTTCGAAGCAGGTCGATAGCGGAAAACCTGTTGTTATTTCAGGCAATGCGTGACGGAAAATTCAAAGATGGAGAGAAAGTCCTTCGCGCCAAAGTGGATATGGGGCACGTGAACATGCACATGCGCGATCCGATCTTGTACCGGATCAAGCATGCTCATCATCACCGCACGGGAGACACCTGGTGTATTTACCCGATGTATGATTTTGCCCACGGGCAAAGCGATTCCATAGAAGAAGTTACTCACAGCATCTGTACACTGGAGTTTGTGCCCCACCGCGAGTTGTACAATTGGTTTATCGAGAAACTAGAAATATTTCCTTCCCGACAGTATGAGTTTGCGCGGCTGAACATGACGCACACCATGATGAGCAAACGCAAATTGCTGCAGCTGGTGAACGAGGGCCACGTCAACGGATGGGATGATCCCCGGATGCCTACGTTGAGCGGCATGCGCAGGCGTGGGTATACACCGGAGAGTATCCGGGATTTTTGCGACCGCGTAGGAATAGCCAGACGGGATAACCTGATCGATATCAGCTTGCTCGAGTTTTGCGTCCGGGAGCACCTGAACAAGATTTCCTTGCGAAGGATGGTTGTCTTCGATCCGCTGAAAATCATAATAACAAACTACCCGGAGGGAAAGTCAGAGATGCTTCCAAGTGAAAACATGCCTGGCGAGGACGGGGTGACCTTCCGTGAAATGCCCTTTAGCGGTGAATTGTATATTGAAAAGGATGACTTCATGGAGAACCCTCCCAAGAAGTATTTTCGACTTGCTCCCGGTCAGGTCGTCCGGTTGAAGAGCGCCTACATTATCCGTTGTGAGCAGGTGATCAAGAACCCTGACGGTTCGGTGAAAGAGGTTCATTGTACCTATGTGCCCGAGAG
>JANNAZ010000246.1:0-3122 GCA_031384895.1 Cyclobacteriaceae bacterium
GTTTTTTTACGTAACTGAGTCGGGGTACGAGATCCTGGTGCCTTTAGACAACATCAAGAAGGTTGAGATCAAGAATATGGGCGGAATCTATAAGGTCACTTTTTTCGATGAGATTCAATCCGGACATAGCGTCCTGTTCAAACCCTCACTTATTTATCCGCTGGATTTCAACAAACAGGATGAGAAGGTAAACATACTGCGTTCATATGCCTGGGCGGCGAGGTCAAACCGAAAGCCAATTCCCCAGAATGCGATTACAAGTTAATTTCCTTCGATGGATACCAATTGGGCAAAGCCCATGGCGTTGAACCGGAGAATTAATTTTTGGGGAACGGGTCCATGTTGCGGGCAATCGGGGCCTGCCGTGAGGTAGTAGTAGAAGAACTTCTGATTCCGTTTATACAACTCGTTTTCATCCGGGCGGCCGAGTAGATCAACGACATCCATTTCAGAAAGGCCCTTCAGTTTCTGGGCTTCTGTCTTCAGCGCTGTTGCCATCGCCGCCCTGTTTCCGGAGCAGGCATTCTTGTCGTCTTTCCATTTGCTCAGGTCTACACCTTCAAGCGTCGGAATAGGCTTAGAACATGAAGCCAGAATCAACAAGGCAAGAAATAGGCTAGTTCGCTGGAGCATAGACTTTAGGAACCTTATAAAACCAGGCAAATGAAATTGCCAGATAAACCGCCGCCCCCCAGATGTAGTAGACTGATAGGCCCAGGCTTAGGGTAAGAAGAATGAGACCAAGGGGAAAGAGAATGATGCGTGCCCATTCGGAGATAATCACCCACTTTCTATGCTCAAACAGAACTCCGCAGTTAACCACGGAAATAGAAATTAGAACGGAGGCGATCGCTTTTTGCACGAGCGAGAATGCAGGCTGATTGAACAAGAAATAGGCTGTGCCAGCCAGTGTAACCATGAATTGAAAAAGAACGTAATAACTTAAATCGGCAGGAGCAGGCGTGTCATACTTTTGATAATGCGCCTTGTCTACCGCAGGTGCCGGGCGATATCCACCCATTGATTTAGGAAGCCAGCCGGGCTTGTTAAATAGGTACCGGATTTTGTCACCAAATGACGGGATGCTCTTGATTTCATGTGCCATGATGGCGTAGTGGCTGAAGTTTGCCCAGATGCCATTCCAGCTGTTGATGGGCTTGGTGATACCGTAGGTGGGTCGCTCTTCTTCTTCCTTAAACGTACCGAATAAGCGGTCCCAAATGATCAGTGTACCCGCATGATTCTTATCAATGTACTTGGGATCTCTTCCGTGATGTACTCGGTGATGGGAGGGGGTATTGAATACATATTCAAACCATCCCATCCGGTTGATCACTTCGGTGTGAATCCAGAACTGATAGAGAAGATTAAATGCAGAAATAAGAATAAAATCTGCCGTATCGAAACCCACTAACGCCAGCGGCAAATTGAAGGAGAAAGTCCAAACCGTCTGAAAGGAGCTCTGGCGCAAAGCCACCGACAAATTATACTCCTCGCTTTGGTGGTGTACCACATGCCCACCCCAGAACAGGTTTATCTCATGGCTCAGCCGATGGCCCCAGTAGTACGCAAAGTCCACCAGGAGAAACAGGCTCAACCAATAGACCCAGTTCTTATCCCAATGTGTAAAGGCGAAGTTGGCATACAGTATTTCATAGATCCCGACAGCCAGGACTTTGAGAAATATCCCTGACAGCTGGGAGGTCGTCCCGCAGCTCAGGTTGGCGATGGCATCGGGAAGCCTATACAGTTTCCGGTTCATCAGGCGCTCGACAACGATCTCCACCCCAATCAGGATGAAGAATATCGGGATGGACAGCACAACGGGATTCAGATTCATGCAGCGTTGGAAGGTAGCTTGACTACCGGCAAAATTAACCTAAAAATATCGGTCGGCCGTAGGATGCGGTGTGCATTTCAAATTGTTGCAGATAGCCGATCAGCGGTCCTAATTGCCTCGCCTTTTAAGGCGAGGGCATCGAATAGTATTCAAGGATGGACTTCAGTCCAGGATTTGAGATCCAAATCATGCATCCAACTCTTGCACATGGCATGGCTCAGGGTTTGGGCTACAGCCCATTCTATTTTCATTTTCTCTCCCCGCCCTGAAGGGAGGGGCAAGGGCTGTTGCACCCCAGCCTTCCAGTAACGTCATGGTATAGCAGAACAAACTGCTACCTTGCGCGCGAAAAAGTGGATGTCATATGATCGTTAGAATTTTCAAAGCAGTATGGTTCTTTTCCCTGGTAGCTACTGTTGTGGTGCTGCTCTACGCCTATGCCTCGTTTCCCGAGACAATACTGGTCCGGGGAGGGGGTGAAGCCATATCCCGTAACGGGCTCTTTTACGCCGTGCTCGGTCTGCTGTGCATTTTCAATATTATGGTTTTTGCAGTGAACCGAATCATGGCAGAAGGGGATTCATTCTTCAAGGCATGGTTCTACGGTCTCGTTGTTTTTTTCAACCTCTTTATCCTGGTATCGCTCCAATTTTTCAGCCTTTACAATAGCCAGGAAAAGTTCGATTACGACAGCATCGGGTACATCATTTATGGCTGTGTCTCCCTGATCATTCTGTGGGCGTCTTTGTGGCCTTTGAATCGACTCGCTCAGGTCTTTCGCCCTAAACAGGGCATTGGCGAAATCATTGATAAATGATTTGTAGTCAATTAGTTAGACTAGTTGTATTCCTTAAAGTTTGTAGATAAAAGTTGTTCAAGAATTATTGAAATCAGACTAAAATATTCTTTCTTAGAAAAAGAATTACCGGACACTGATTTTTTAAGCTGCCAGGAATAAAGTTCCTGTCAATTTTTTAGACTGGCTAAAAGAGGCAAGAATAAACACCAAAACGGATCATGGCTAAGGATAGCATGGAGTACAATGAGTCAAGCATCAAATCGCTGGACTGGCGGGAGCACATCCGCCTCCGCCCGGGGATGTATATCGGGAAGTTAGGGGATGGATCTGCCAAGGATGACGGGATCTATGTGCTCGTCAAGGAGGTAATGGATAACTGCATTGACGAACACATGATGGGCTATGGCAAGACCATCGATGTTAAAATCACTGCTGATTTGTTTGGCTGTATCGCGAATGATTGAAACGTCGTTGCGGTATTTC
>JANNAZ010000155.1:0-7311 GCA_031384895.1 Cyclobacteriaceae bacterium
GGAGAACCTGGTTATTCTCAAGAATAACGAAGTACTATTTGGCGCAAAGGAAGGATTCATCCACTACGATCCGAATAACAAAATGGATCGCAAATCAAATATCAAAACGCACATCCGGCAATTCTCGACGACAGGCGATACAGATTCAATATATTTCTATGGAAATTTTGTCGAGCGCGGGAAGGTAGTGGCTGATCAGGGGCAGGAAAACGTCATTGAATTGCCATTCGCCCAAAATTCCGCGAACTTCAGCTATGCGGCAACGTCATTTGAGAGTGATGGGGAAATCGTGCATCAATATTATCTGGAAAAGTTTGACAAGACCTGGTCGCATTGGGATGTAAAGTCACAAAAAGAGTATACCAATTTGCGTGAAGGTAAATATACATTTCATGTTCGTTCCAAAAATGTATATGGCGAAATCAGCAATGAGGCGACGTACCGTTTTGTTGTGTTGCCTCCCTGGTACCGCACGGCCTTGGCTTATTCCGGGTACACGCTTTGTGCTATGGTGGTTCTTTTTTCCGGGTTTGTGCTCTTGGACAGAAAGTACAAACATGAGCGCCGCGCAATGGTGCTGCGGCAGAAAAAGGAGTTGATTCGAAAGGACAATGAACTCGAAATACTTACTCAAAAGACTCAGGAGGAAATTACGCGTCTTGAAAACGAAAAGCTGGAGGCAGAATTGCGTCACATGAACAAGGAGCTGGGCACCTCCACAGTGCTCATCTTGAATAAGAACGAATTTATTTCATCCGTTAAGGATAACCTGAAAAGCATATCCAATAAAAGTGGTGAAGACGCCGTGTCAAAAGAGCTTTCCCGGATCGTTCATGACATCGAAGGAAATTTGTCCTCTGATACAGACTGGGAACATTTCCAGGTTCATTTCGACAAAGTGCATGGTGATTTCTCAAGGAAATTCCGCACTGCCAATCCAAACCTTAGTCCGCAGGAAATGAAACTAAGTGCCTATTTGCGCATGAACTTGTCAACGAAGGAAATAGCCAACCTGTTAAATATTTCCATTCGCGGGGTCGAGATCAGCCGGTATCGGCTGAGGAAAAAACTGAAACTTGACAGAAGTTTGAACCTACAGGAGTTTATCCTGAATTTCTAGGCAAGGGCTTGTGGTACCAAGGAGTTGTCATGCACTTCAGCCCTACGGTTGACGTACAATCAGCATTGGAATCTTCACCCGATGCCGTACCGCGTCCAACGTCGTTCCAAAGATCAGGTCTTTTATCAACCGGTGACCATGCGCGCCCATCACAAGCAAGTCGGCGCCGTATTCAGAGACCATCTCCGGAATGCGACGTTTGGGGTTTCCGTAGCCTACTGCAATATCGGCCTGATATCCTAAGTCCTGTAGTTGGTTCAGGTACGCTTCTAGCGAAGCCTTGTCTTCTAGCGTTTCACGGTCGGCGATTTCGCTTCCGTACACCATGGCGCCTGCCGTTTCTACGATGTGCATCAGCCGGTACGTTGCCTCCTTTCCACCCTGGGCCACAGCACTTCGGATGGCGAGCACGTCAATAGCTGAAAAGTCGATGCAAATGGCAATTTTCCGGTAAATCGGTTTCTGCAAGTCAGTGAGCTGTGAGGCAGTGCCGTGGGGCATGGGAGTTTCCTTTTCTTTGGTCCGTTTTTCGAGCCAGGGCTTAATGGTAATGTAAAGAAGTAACAATCCCGCTGCAAGACATACCGGAACGGCAGTAACCCAAATCACCCAAGCGTTGCCTGCCGCGCTGTCCATCCATTCAGTCAATTGGTTGAGGACAAGTTTGACGTTGAGCGAGATGATGATCGTTGCAATCGTCCAGGCCGATATGATTACCCATCTCTTGTTGACAAATACACCCATCTTTTCCTTGTCACTTGTAAAGTGAATGAGGGGAATGACGGCAAATCCAAGTTGAAGACTTAGGATCACCTGGCTGAAGACAAGCAAGGCGCCGGTTTCGCTTTCCCCGTAGAGAACAATGACCAGATAAGCGGGGATTATGGCAATGAGCCGCGTAATCAATCGTCTTAGCCAGGCGGCAATGCGAAGATTCAGGTAACCCTCCATAACAATTTGACCGGCCAGGGTTCCCGTTATCGTGGAGCTTTGTCCAGCGGCTATCAATGCGATGCCGAAAAGCATCGAAGCCCATTCCGTCCCCAGGAGCGGTGTCAGGAATTGGTAGGCGTCTTCTATGTTGGAGACCTCAAACATGCCTGCTTTGAAAAAGGTAGAGGCAGCCAGGACGAGGATGGCGGAATTCACAAAAAAAGCAGCATTGAGCGCGATGGCGGAGTCGATGAAATTGTACTTGATTGCGGACCAAATCCCACGTTCGGATTGGTCAATTCGCCGGGTTTGCACCAGCGAGGAGTGCAAGTACAAGTTGTGCGGCATAACGGTAGCACCAATAATCCCGATCGCGATATACAAGGCTTCGTCTCCCGGCAGGGAAGGGACAAATCCTTTTGCCAGTTCGCCGAAGTCGGGTGACGCGAAAAACATCTCCACCAGGAAAGAGCCCCCGATAATGGCAACGAGCGAAATGATGAATACCTCAATCTTTCGCATGCCGTAACTCTGTAGGAACAACAGCAACAACGTATCCAGGATAGTAATCGATACCCCCCAAATGAGGGGCAACCCAAAGAGGAGTTTCATTCCAATGGCCATCCCCAATACTTCGGCCAGATCACAAGCGGCGATGGCAATTTCGGCGAGGATCCAAAGGGAAAAGTTGATTACCGGATTGTAGGTGCTTCGCGATGCTTGGGCGAGATCGAGCTGGCGGACAAGGCCGAGGCGCGCACTGAGGCTTTGTAGCAAAATGGCCATCAGGTTGGACATGAGCAGCACCCAGATCAGGGCATAGCCGAATTGACTTCCGCCGGCGATATCTGTAGCCCAGTTACCAGGGTCCATATACCCAACGCTCACGAGATAAGCCGGCCCGAGAAAGGCGACAAGCTTTCTCCATCCCCTGCGGTTGGTAGAATCGATGCTTGCGTTTACTTCGCTTAAGGATTTTCTCTGCTGATCTGGCATACTAGAGCGACATCAGGATATTCTTCGATACTTCAACCGAGAGGAAGATCTTCTTCTTTTCGATGATCACCTCAATGGACTTGTCATAAGGTTCCCGGCTGACCACTTGAATTTTTTTGCCCGGCTTGGCGCCAATCTTCTCCAGGTATTTGAGCAGATCAGCGTCAGTGTCTTTTACAGAGGTCACGGTCGCTCGCTTGCCTGGCTCTACCTGATCCAGACTAATCAGCACCTGGGGCTTTATTCTTCCCTGTTGGTCCGGGATAGGGTCTCCATGCGGATCGGCTTTGGGAAACCCCAGGAACTCATCCAGCTTATTGATGAGTCGTGGTGATTGAATGTGTTCGAGTTGCTCTGCAACGGTGTGCACTTCATCCCAGGCGAAGCCCAGTTTTTCCACGAGGAATGTTTCCCATAACCGATGCTTGCGAATTATTTGGAGCGCCCGTTGTTTACCCGACGCGGTAATCTTGGCGCCATAATACTTTTCGTATTGGATAAGTTCTTTAGCCGAAAGCTTCTTGACCATATCGGTCACCGAAGCAGCCTTGGTATGCATAGCTTCCGCCAATTCGTTGGTCATCACCGCCTTTTGGCCTCCTTGGGAAAGGTGATAGATTGCCTTGAGGTAGTTTTCTTCCGTAAAACTGATCATGAGACAAATCTAATCGAAATTTAGATTAGTCTAAAAAATAATTTAGACTATATTTTTTATTCCCAGGAGGAGTTTTGTTTCCTCGGATTGCCAACTCGACTCGGTGGCTGGAGTAAGGTAAAACGAGTTGGTGGTCAAGGCCTTAACAATAGATTCCAGATCCGGGTTTTTGAAATCACAGAAAACAAATGGATGGTGCTTGCCAAACCGGGGAATCCAGGGCCAATGAGCTTCGGTGAGGATGGGCAGTGAACCTTGAAGGTATTCAAAGAGTTTGGTTGGTACGGAATTAACTGTTTGTGGAGCGCTCGGATACGCAATGATACCGGCATCCGATTCGCGGATCAGCTTGGCAATTACACCGTGTGACACGAGGGCATCTACGCCAATAAGTCGAACGAAAGGTGACGATTCGGCCTCGGCATGAATTTGTTCCCGCACGGGGAGTGACGCAGCATAGCCAGCGATGGTCAATTGAACCCGCGGATCAACAGCATGCAGTTGCCGGGCCAACCGGATGGCTCGAAATACCCCTGTGCTCGAAGCAAGTGTTCCCGAAAACAGAAGGCGAAGCCCCCGAGCCGTGGAATGGCTTCTTGAATTTGGAAGTGCCTTGTTCTCCAACACGGTCCATCCCGCGCGGTGAAACTTGAACTCTTTTTCATATTCGCGCTCTGCAAGGAAAAAGTAGTCAATTGCCGGGGCAGTCAGTTTTTCTTTCAGCCGAACCAGCATGGCCAGCAGCGGGCGCAGGATCAACGGCAAACCTTCCGAGTGGAGGATGTTGCGGAAGTAGTTTTCGCGTACATCGTAAATGATTCGGGTATTGCGGATGACTTTCAACGCAATGGCAGGGAGGATCAGTTCGTGTGTGGTGAAGATGAATACGTCGGGCTGGAGGGTAAAGGCTTGTTGAAAGATGCGCCACCGTGTCCACAGCCGCGTGAAACTGAGCCGCGGAAAGTTGCCCATTGAAATCTGCCGGATGCGGCAGGGGACGATCGGGCTGGAAGGAGCAAAGCCGATGATGGACACATCGTATAGGTTCGTTTCGGCGAGGCTATGCCCCATTTTTTCATACATGCGGGTATCGTCCACGGGTTTAAGCACGGAGGCAATGACAATTCTTCTTTTTTCTCGTTCTTGTGCCACGATCAAAATTAGGATTAAAATGGAACTCCGCGACTACATTGAGAAGGCCTGGGACAACAGGGCACTGTTGAAAGAGGAGGATACGCAGCTGCGGATTCGTACCGTTATTGATCAGTTGGACAAGGGCCTCATACGGGTTGCTGAACCGACATCAGCTGGTTGGCAAGTGAATGAATGGATCAAGAAGGCCGTGATCCTTTATTTTCCTATACAGAAGATGGAGACCCTGGAGGCCGGACCCCTGGAGTTTCACGATAAGATACCGCTGAAGCGGAATTATGAATCCCTGGGTGTTCGGGTGGTGCCGCATGCCATTGCACGACATGGCGCATTCATCAATCGAGGGGTTATTCTGATGCCTTCGTATGTAAACATTGGTGCCTATGTAGATGAAGGAACCATGGTTGATACATGGGCGACGGTAGGAAGCTGCGCGCAAATTGGTAAGAATGTTCACCTCAGTGGAGGGGTTGGCATCGGGGGAGTTCTTGAACCTATCCAGGCCGCACCGGTAATAGTGGAGGACAATGCTTTTATTGGATCCCGCTGCATCCTTGTAGAAGGGGTACGGATTGGACGTGAGGCAGTTCTGGGTGCTAATGTTGTATTGACGGCATCTTCACGAATCATTGATGTTACCGGTGCAAAGCCTGTAGAATACAAACAGTATGTTCCGGATCGTTCGGTCGTAATCCCGGGTACAGTTCCGAAGATTTTTCCTGCAGGCGAATATCAGGTGCCTTGTGCGCTGATCATCGGGAAGCGCAAGGAGAGCACCGATAAAAAGACGTCCCTAAATGACGCATTGAGGGAAAATCAGATCTCTATCTAGGTTGGCATGGCCTTTGACCTCCAAAGGATAATCAATTAGATTTGTAGCTATGAGGCACGCTTTGTTTGGGCTTACGATCATCCTGATCTTTTCCGGATTCCTCATCGGCCAGAAGAAAGAGACACCCATCACCCGGAACTTCAGCTACGGTGTTGGTGAGGAACTTGAATACCGGGTGCACTTTGGGATGTTTACCGTGGGTAAAGCGATTACCCGGGTCGACAAGAATTTCCATACCGTCAATTCACGCACCTGTTACAAAGTGGATGCCTATGGAGAGACCAGCGATTGGATTTCCTGGGTAGCCAAAGTTGACGATAATTGGGGTGCCTTCATCGACACCTCAACCTTGCTTACGCACGTTGGCTATCGGAAACTCAGGGAAGGGAAATACACACGTGACGAGCAAGTCATCTTTGATCACACCAACCAAAAGGTAGAAGTCAAAGTAAAAAATCGGGATACGGGTGCCCTGGAATCTAAAATGTTTGACGTGCCGGTAAACGCCAAGGATCTCGTTGCAGGTTTCCTTTTTCTGCGCATCATTGACTTTAAGAAAATTGCGATCGGTGATACAATCAACATCTCTGGATTTCTGGAAGATGCCTCCTACAACCTGAATATCATCTACACCGGAAGGGAAGTTTTGGATACCCGCATTGGTAAGATTCCTTGCTTGCGTTTGCGGCCTGTGATGCCCAAGAACTCTATGTTCGATGGGGAAAACTCTGTCTTGTGCTGGATATCGGATGACCTGAACCGGCTCCCCGTGAAACTGCAAGCCAAGATGTTTATTGGAAACACCGGGCTGGAACTCATCCGGTTCCGAGGGCTTCGCAATCCCTTGAAAGTTATTTTTTAGTCTCTTTATCGTCCCATTTCAGCAACAGTTCGGAGAACTTGCTCATGCTAATGGGTTTCTCCATATACTCTGTAACCTCTGGTATATTCCTGGCTCGGTTAAGGTCTCTGGGATCGATGGAGGAACTGACCATGTAGATTTTGATTTCCTTTCCCAGGGTTTTCTTCAACTCGTGAAATTCCTCCAGAAACCCCCAGCCATCTGTGATGGGCATGTTAATATCAAGAAAGATAATATCTGGCAAAAGTCGGTCCGGTGTTGCCCCAGCGCGCAGGAATGCGAGGGCCTCTTTTCCATTCTGGAATTGAAGGATTTCATGTGCCAGGTGAGTCGCCTTGAGCGTCCTGGATGCGGTGAATTGATAGACGCTGTCATCATCTACAACGGCGATAATCGGATGGGAATGATGACTCATGCGGGGAGCAATTTACTTAAATTGTTGTGAAACTTGTGTTAAATCGAGGGTTTAGGTAGGCATAAGATCACTAAAACGAATTCATCTCGCAAAAGTTCATTGTGATTGGTTCTTCAGCAACCTTAGCAATTCATTCAGGAACTTGACTTATTTTGTGCCACCAAACCTAACCTCATCCCTATGTTAAAAGAATTCAAAGCCTTCGCCATGCGCGGCAATGTGGTCGACCTGGCGGTCGGTGTGATCATCGGTGCCGCCTTCAACAAAATTGTAAGCTCGCTGATCGAAGACGTGATTACACCCCTTTTGCTAAAACCCGCCCTCGAGGCCGCCAACCTGACCAACC
>JANNAZ010000181.1:0-17221 GCA_031384895.1 Cyclobacteriaceae bacterium
ATTGCCACGCCCTTAAGGGCGTGGCAAAATTATTGAAGCTTACTTGATATACCTGAAATCATGCCCTGGCTTCACCTGCAGCAACACCTCATAGATCAGTTGTATTACTTGTTCCACATCTTCCTTGTGAACCATTTCTACGGTAGTATGCATGTACTTCAGGGGCAACGAAATCAGCGCGGAAGCTACACCCTCAGCCGAATAGGCAAACGAATCCGTATCGGTACCGGTTGACCGGGAGACAGCCTGGCGTTGAAATTTCATTTTTTTCTTCTCTGCAGTCTGAATAATCATCTTGAGTACGTTGTTCTGCACGGCAGGGCCGTAGCAAACCACGGGTCCCGCTCCACAACGCAGGTTGCCGCTTTCTTTCTTGTTGTACATCGGTGACTGCGTATCGTGCGTCACGTCGGTACAGATAGCCAGATCGGGTTTGATTCTACGTGAGATCATTTCCGCGCCACGCAGGCCGATCTCTTCCTGAACGGCATTGACAATGTATAGACCAAAGGGAAGCTTCTTCTTGTTCTCCTTCAGTCTTCGCGCAACCTCCGCAATCATAAATCCGCCCATCCGGTTGTCCAGTGCGCGACCAACAAAATAATTCTTGCCGAGCTCGATGAATTCATCCTCGAACGTTGCCACGCATCCGACATGGACACCCCTTGCTTCCACTTCTTTTTTTGATTCGGCACCTATATCAATAAAGATATTCTTCAGGCTTGGAGCCTCTTCCTTCCCTGCATCACGCACGTGAATGGCCGGCCATCCGAAAATGCCTTTTACTACTCCTTTATCCGTGTAAATGTTTACACGCATGGAAGGAGCGATCTGATGATCAGATCCGCCGTTACGCCGTACATAGATATATCCCTCTTCCGTGATGTAGTTCACAAACCAGGAAATCTCATCCGCGTGCGCCTCTATCACCACCTTATAGGGTGCCTTGGGGTTGATCACACCAACTGCAGTGCCGTAAACGTCAACCATCTTTTCGTCGATGTAGGGCTTGAGGTAATTGAGCCAGATCTGCTGGCCGGTGTGTTCAAAACCCGTAGGGGAAGAATTGTTGAGGTAATTGTATAAAAATGTCTTGCTTTTTTTGTCCATGGCGGCTTTTGTTAATGCACATTCCTTACCAGACTCCTGGTTGAAAGCCTGAAATTCGGGTATTCCCGACTTGTTTCAAAGCCGTGATAAAATAACCTATCTGGGGGCAGTGCCTGATCTGCGTGGAATACCTAATTTCAATTCCGTTTAATAAAACCCTTAAACACAATTTTATGAGCATTCAGGAAATCGCAAACCGTTTTCATCAACTTAGTCAGGAAGGCAAGTTTGACCAAATTCAAAATGAACTGTATGCACCGAATGCCGTGAGCATTGAACCACCTCAGGCGCAAGGGTTACAATCCGTAGAAGGGCTGGATGCGATTAGGAAGAAAGGCGAGCATTGGAATAGCATGGTACAAGAAATGCATGGAGCCTACAGTCATGCGCCGGTTGTTGCCGGCAATCATTTCAGTGTAGCCATGGGCATGGATGTAACCATGAAGGGCGCTGGCCGCACTAAGGTGGACGAAATAGCTGTGTATGAAGTAAAAGACGGCAAGATTACCAAGGAGCAGTTCTTCTTTTGAAAAAGATTGGTCCTACTTTGTCAAGTTCCATTGCATCTGATTCACGTGAGATTAGGTTGGGTGACCAAAACCGCACTTCTCACTTAATGACTTTCGCTCAAGATACAAACTGTCGCCCCTACAGGGCTTAGCCATATTTTTTTTAGGACCACGTTAGCAAAATGCCACCCCTACGGGGCTGGACTGCCTCTAAGCCCCGGAGGGGCAATATTTTGATAATAGCCACAGATCCTGTCAACTAATGCGCAAGCCCCGGAGGGGCGACATTTTACGGGGATTTTCAAGTTAAATTGATAACCGTGCATTCATTGAACAGTATCCTTACTGTCCAATGGTTTTTATAGCGGGATGTTCCCGTGTTTCTTCTTCGGTAATGAAGCTACTTTATTTTCCAGCATCTGAAATGCCCGGATCAGTTTTTCCCGTGTCTGGTCTGGATAAATAACCTCATCGATGTATCCGCGGTGGGCGGCCCGGTACGGGTTCGCGAACTTCCGTGTGTACTCGTCTACTTTTTCATTGAGCTTGGCTTCCGGGTCAGCCGCCTCTGAAATCTCTTTCTTGAAGATAATTTCTGCGGCTCCCTTGGCACCCATCACAGCAATCTCCGCGGTAGGCCATGCATAATTCAAATCTGCCCCGATGTGCTTGGAGTTCATTACATCATATGCACCACCGTAGGCTTTCCGTGTGATTACGGTCACCCGGGGCACGGTCGCCTCTGAAAATGCATAAAGTAGTTTGGCTCCATTGACAATGATGCCGTTCCATTCCTGATCGGTGCCCGGCAGGAAGCCTGGCACATCTTCAAGAACCAACAACGGAATATTGAAACAATCGCAGAAGCGGACAAACCGGGCCCCTTTAATGCTTGAGTCAATGTCAAGTACGCCAGCAAGCGAAGCGGGTTGGTTGCCTACAATGCCAATGCTCCGTCCCGCCAAGCGAGCGAAGCCCACAACAATATTTTCAGCAAAGTTCTTGTGTGCCTCGAAGAACGATCCTTCATCCACCACGCCGTTTATCACGTCGCGCATGTCGTAAGGCTGGTTTGGATTGGCGGGGATTATGGCATTGAGGGCTTCCCGCCTTTCATTTCCAATTTGGTATGGAAGTCTGGCGGCCTCCTCTTCACAATTCTGGGGTATGTAGCTAAACAATTTCTTTACTTGCAAAATGCACTCGGCTTCGTTTGCGCAAGCAAAATGTGTGACGCCGCTCTTGGTGCTGTGTGTAGAGGCACCTCCCAATTCTTCCGCAGTCACGTTCTCATGAGTTACCGTTTTAACCACATTCGGGCCGGTAACAAACATGAAGGAAGTATTTTCCACCATGAAGATAAAGTCGGTTATGGCCGGTGAGTACACTGCCCCACCTGCACAGGGTCCCATAATGGCAGAGATTTGAGGAACGACGCCTGACGCGAGAACGTTCCGATAAAAAATATCGGCATACCCGCCCAGAGAAACAACCCCCTCCTGAATGCGTGCGCCGCCGGAGTCATTTAGTCCAATCACCGGCGCGCCATTTTTCATGGCTAGCTCCATGATCTTTACAATTTTTTCTGCGTGGGTTTCTGACAAGGATCCGCCGAAGACGGTGAAGTCCTGAGAGAAAACATACACGAGCCTTCCGTGGATGGTACCATATCCCGTCACCACGCCGTCGCCCAGGTAGTGCTCTTTGTCAAGTCCGAAATCCTTGCTCCGGTGCATGACAAATTTTCCCAGCTCCTGAAAAGATCCATCATCCACAAGAAGCTGCACCCGCTCCCTTGCGGTGAGTTTTCCTTTCGCGTGTTGCTGCGCAATGCGTTTCTCCCCACCACCGGTCAAGGCCTCCTGGTTCTTCCGTGCCAGTTCGCCAAACTTTTCCTGATTGCCGTCTTTTTTCTGACTCATACGTCCTGTGTTGACCATCAAATATAGGGATTGTTTAGACCGATATGCTAACTTGCCCTACCCGGAAATTCGCGGGGTGAGCAAACTGATTTTATCGTATGAAAGAAAGAATCGGGGTCATCGATCTGGGCACAAATACGTTCCACCTGCTGATAGCAGAAGTCAATGACGGAAGAATATCCGTCATTCACCGCGAGCGACAAGCGGTGAAGATCGGAATGGGTGGAATCAACCAGGGTGTGATTAAGGAGGATGCTATCGGGCGGGCCATCCAGTGCCTTCAGGGGTTCAAGGCAACATTGGACCTTGAACAGGTTGTCAAGGTTCAGGCACTTGGTACGAGTGCATTGCGGAGCGCAACTAACGGAAGTATTGTCATCCATACCATAAAAGAAAAAACCGGAATCGAAGTCAAGCTCATTAGCGGCGAACAAGAAGCCGAGTATATTTATTATGGTGTCCGGGCTGCGATGGATCTGGGCAAAATGCCTTCGCTCATCGTTGACATTGGCGGCGGAAGCGTGGAGTTTATTATCGCTGATCACGCACGTATCTTTTGGAAAGCCAGCTTTGATATTGGTGCGCAGCGAATGTTGGAAAGCTATCACCGGCACGATCCCATCTTGTCTGCAGAACGTGATGCCCTTCATGCGCACTATGATGACGTCCTTGGAACCTTGCAGCAAGCGATGTTGGATTTCAGGCCGCGTGTACTGGTGGGGTCATCGGGTACGTTTGATACCCTTAGTGAAATTTATTGCCAGCGCAATCAACTCCCGTTTCGATCCGACCAACCGGAGACGCCACTAACCCACGAAGCCTTCCAGGAGATTCATGCGGAATTGATTTCCAAGAACCGATCAGACCGCATGCAAATACCCGGCATGATAGAAATGCGGGTCGATATGATTGTTGTAGCCAGCTGCCTGATTCAGTATCTCGTCGACCACTACGATTTTCAAAAAATCCGTGTATCTTCCTTTGCACTAAAGGAAGGTGTGTTGGCTAAAATGATAATCGCCCCATCCGAATGAATATGAAGATCCTTTTGCTGGTCCTTTTGCCAACCCTTGGGTATGGTCAACTTTCATTTTTCAACATGCCCAATCCCGACATGTTACCAGCTGTTGGCGAGGCTTACGCAGAATTGGACCGATACCAATCTTTGAAAGGCCAGGACAATGTTAACGCGAGCGTTGCACGTATTTCGGTCCAGGCTACGCCCTTTCTCGAAGTCGGCACAAACTTCTGGTTTAACCCCGATCATCCGCAAGATCCAAACAGGGTCGTCATTGCTACAAAGTGGAAAATCGACTTATACAAAAAGGGTCATATCACCATGACCCTGTCACCTGGCTCCTGGAGCAGCATCTATTTTACCAAAGAGACGCCGATGAAAAATCTGATCTACACATTTGTGGGCTTCAACCACGAGGAGGGCCCGAAAGCCTATACGCGATTTATGGTTGGCGGCTACACAAAATATTTCGGAGATAATCCGGTGCAGTACGGCATGATCGCCGGTATTGAACATCGATTCACCGACAAGATTGAACTTGTAGCTGACTACTTCCAGGGCACGGGTGAAGGATTTGGGCTCGCTACGGGGATTGTTTACTATGCGGCTGACAACGGGCACAACCTGCCGCTCTATTTTGCTTATCAGTTCGACAACGAAGGACGGCAAAACGATGTGTTCCTTTTCCAGATCGGCTGGTTCTTCCGCATGTTTGGAAAAAAGAAAACAACCAGCGGATCCCTTGATCGCAATAGCAACCGCTGGTAAAACTCAATCAGAACCAAGCCGTCAGGCTGCTGATGAGAAGTGTACTGTTATTGGCAGCGTTCCCCTCCTTATTGATATACACATTCTCTTGCGAGGTGAATTGCCTTGCTTCAATTCTAAAGACCGCCAGCTTGTGAATATTGAAATTGGCACACACACCGTAACTGGCCGTGCGGAACCCCTTCACGCCGGTAATGGGGACGGCAATAATACCCTTTGCATCATGAAAATACTCCAGCCGCGCTGACAGCGAAAACTGTTCTGTCACCGCATACTTGCCGATCAGGTTGGCTTGCCACCATGTGGCGGAAGCGGCTCCATTCATTTCCTGAACACCAATATAAAAACATGACGTGGCTGACCACCTGGTTCCGGGATTGTAGATCCAATAAATATCACTGAAGTATCGCATGCGGAAGCCGGGATTGGCCGTAGACCGCTCATCGCCAAGGTAGGTGTTCCAGTTGAAAAGCATCTGGTTGTTGGGGCGATACTCCAACTGCGTTCCAAATGATTTCCCTTCGTTGTTGTCCTGGATCACCTGCCACCCGTTGATCAGATACAGGTAGGCATTCAACTTCGCACTCAAGGGAATAGTGGCCTTGATTCCCGAAACATAATAGGGCACATACTCCGGCGCGAAGGAACGTGTGTACATCAGGTGGTCCTTTGAAATCGCACTTTCATTCGTATAGGGAGATCCCAACACACCTGCGTCAATCCATATCTTCTTTTTTGGGGAAACCAGAATCCCAACGTTTGCCTCCAGCATATTCCCGATGGAGCCAGGCTCATTGGCATAATTCGCATCCATATAGGTCCCGAAGGCTGGAACAAACCTCACGCGCATATATGAGCTGCGATAGCGAACATCGACATAGGCCAGGTTGACCGTCAATTCGTTGTGACTGTCGGATGAAACAAAATAGGGGCTCTTCCCACTCTTCGGCTGACTGAAATTGTATCCATAATAGGTATCCACATACCCCCCAAGCCCAACGTGGCCGATAATCGTTGTTTCAACCGTATCCATGGTCGTTGTGTTGATTACTTGTGCGGAGGCCACAAGCCGCACAATCAGGAGCACGAGACACAAAACAATTTTTTGGACCATCCATAAAAATAGAAAGTCCGGGGTATAAAAAAAACCCGGGTGAACGACCCGGGCTTGCTGAATTTACAATCCGCTGACTTGCTTGTCTTTTGGATATTTGGCTTCGAACTTGAAGGTCGTTTTTTTCGTTTCGGAAGGCTGAAGCGTCCACGTCCAGGTCAACTTCCCTGTCTCCTTGTTCCACACCGCACCACCCGCATCAACAACCGTGACTTCAATCTGGCTGTTCCTGGAAACCGGCACCTGGTCTTCCACAACTATCGTAACCGCTTCTTGCCTCGTGTTCCGTACAGAAATTTCATAGGCAAAGGCGTCGCGGCGATTGGCGCCGATCGTCTTACGGGAGGAGAAATCTTTCACTTTCTCGCGCTTCACCACGATCCGCTTGTCGCGACCCAGGGAAAGCGAAAGGGTATCTTTGATCGAGCGGGGATCAATGTAGGTCTTCCCGACAAACGTGCCTTCAAAGAATACATTGGCGTCACCCGGAAGGAGGTTGAATTCTTCCCATCCCGATGCACGTGCCATGAGGAATGCATCACCATCCAATTTCGGAGCAACCGCGTACTGGTAAAGGGCCTGCATCTCATGGTTTTGAATCTCCACGAGCGTAGGTTTGTTGGAAGAGGTCACCGTATAAGGCATGTTGATCGCAAACTCCGTATTCACCGCGGTTTCCAGCATGTCGACCAACTCAGCCGTTGTCATGGCAGCTCCAAGTTCCGCCATCGCCGGAGCCTCTTCCCGGTCGGCTGCTTCGGGCGCCGACTTCATAGCTCGCTTGTTGTACTGTTCGCGGTACTGCGCGATCTGGATGAAATCCAGAACCTGGGCCGTCAATTCAGGTTTGAGTCCTCCCAGATTCGGGTTCGCGGTCGACAAGGTGAGTTTCACTTCCTTCCACTCTTCACCTGTACTCTGAAATACATTGGCCTTATAGCTTAGCTGCACTGGACTCTTGGTATTGGCCACCCGAAGATCGTATACCGGCTGCCATCCTGCCCGTGATACCACGTAACTCACCTCTAGCTCAACCGGTGTTGCACGATCCGCTGACACACTGACGACAATCTCACTGGAGTTACGCGCATAAAGTTCGCTCTGCGCGGTGATTTGTGACTGTACGCGAACAATCTTTTCGTTAATCCTTCTCATCGCTGCATCTTGCTTCATTCGCGTGATCACGATATCTCCCAGTCGGCTACGGAAGAAATCCGCCATGGCCTTCAATTCAGCCACCGTGAGGTTTGCATTCCCGCCACCGATATGTTGATTGGCCGTGAGCATCACCTCCTCCTTGTTGAGGATTTCTTTTTGACTCTGCTCCACACTAAGTGCTCGCTGGTAATACTCCAGAGAGTCTTTCAGGACGCGAAGCGATTTGGGCATGTTTATTTCCTGAAGAAAATTCTGACGATGTGTTGTGCCCAGAATAACAAAGCTTCCTTTGCCGGCAACCTGGATGCTGTTCGGATCAAGTTGAGCGGCAAGCCCGTGTATGACCAGGTTGATCTTACCCGCGTCGATGCGGGTTTTGATTTCCCGGGTGACTTGTGCACGAGCCAGGAAAACAGTTATATCCTTGATGCTCGACTCAACAGATTTGTCAGTCTGGGCAAGGGCGGAAATAGACCCCAGGAGGATGATTCCTGCCAGGATTAATGGAAATGGGCGTTTTGTGTTCATAGTATCAAATTTACATTAAGGATGCCTCAAGGGTCCAAATTCCATACCAAAACGAAAAATTCTTTCATCAGTCGGGCAACGCAGTCGACATAGCTAGTGCGCCGACCGGCAATCGTCAGCCTATGCAATACCTCAGCATTCGTTCGCTATTTTTGCCAGATGAATGACACAACATTTCCTCACGACACTCTTTGGCAGTTTGCCCATGACATTTTCACTACCATGGGATGCCCACCGGATGACGCCCGGCTGGCTGCTGATGTCCTCTTGAATGCTGATCTACGTGGAATCGATTCTCATGGTCTGGCCCGGCTGACCGGGTATATCAGGCTCTGGGAGGCAAAGCGCGTAAACAGTAAGCCAACTATTCGGTTGACACACGAAACACCAAGTACCGGTGTGGTCGATGGCGATCAGGGTCTTGGCCTTGTGGTGGGTCCGCATGCCATGAAGATTGCGATTGAGAAAGCTAAAACGTGCGGTACGGGTTGGGTAGCCGTAAGAAATTCCAACCACTTCGGAATTGCGGGATACCATGCGATGATGGCCCTGGAGCATGACATGATCGGCATCGCGATGACCAATGCAAGCCCTCTGGTTGCTCCAACATTCTCTGTAGAACGGCTATTGGGAACCAATCCCATCTGCGTGGCCATCCCCGCCGGAGACCAGCCACCCTTCGTTGCTGATTTTGCAACCACCACCGCGGCAAACGGTAAGTTGGAACTCCTGCAACAGAAAAATAAAGAAGCACCTCTTGGCTGGATACAAAAGAAGAACGGAGATCCTTCTACAAATCCCCATGAACTGAAAGAAGGCGGCGCCTTAATTCCATTGGGAAGCGATCGCGAACATGGCAGTCACAAAGGCTTCTGTCTAGGCGCATGGGTTGATATTTTTTCTGCAGTTCTTTCCGGGGCGAACTATGGGCCTTGGGTCCCTCCTTTCGTAAGTTTTCTGGCGCCACCGGCCGATCCAGTTGGTGCGGGTATTGGACACTTTTTTGGTGCCATGCGTGTGGATGCATTCCGTCCCGCATCAGAATTCAAGAAACACATGGACCAATGGATCACCAGATTCCGATCTGCACAAACAATTGACGGCCAGCCGGCTGTAGTTATTCCGGGCGATCCGGAACGGGAGTCATACAAGGTCCGCATGCACCAGGGGATCCCGTTGCATCCAAGTGTTGAAACTGAGCTTAGAAAATTGGGGAAAAAATTTGAACTGACCTTCTGATCAAAAGGTAAAAAATACGCGGATTACCCAGGGTGAAGCAAAGGCACGGTCCGTCTGAACCCAGAGTACATCATAAAGTCCCATGACGTTGAGCGCCCCTCGCTGCCCCAGCGGTTGAGTGAATCCGACCCCCAGGAGAAGACGCGAATAATTCTTCCGAACTGATGTACTGGTCGTTGGTGTATTCAGTAAACTATACTCAGAGTACAAAAAGACCTGCCCAAAACTATACCGAGCAAACGGGCTTATTCCATATTGGCTGTACGATTGATCAAAATCCGGATAGCTGTAGTACTGATAAGAGATTCCTGTACCGACCGAAAACTGGTTGTTGACCATGTATCCGATAATCGGATACAGCCCAACATAAAAATACCGGTTGCCATAACTGTCTGTACCGCCGTTCAATCCAAGGCCACCGCCAAAATAGATGCGCTCAGATAATTTTGAATTTTCATCCACCATCCGCTGGCCAAACGTGATGAGGGAGATCGCCACAAACAAAAAAGAAAGTGACCCCTTCTTCATGCGCTACTTCTCTTGGTCAATGATAAAGATGTCTTCCGATTCCCGTTTCATCAGGTATTTTTCCCTTGCGAATTTTTCCAGTAACTCGGTTGTTCCCATTAACTCTGCCCTGTCGCGCTCCACCTCCACGATTTTTTCACTATAATACCGCCTCTCATTTTCCAACGACCGTAGTTTGGCCGACATCCGGAAGCGATTGATGAGGTCATTGGAGTCAAGGAAAACCATCCAGACCAGGAAGGCAATAGCCGTCAGCGAATAGAAGTTTCTGAAGACAGGCGGGATCCGTTTGAACATAAGCTTAAAAAATAGTTAAACGAAGGTAGGAAATAGTTTTGAAATCAGGCAAGCTCAGGAATTGTAGATAGTCCTACTTTGTCAGGTTCTACTGCTTTTGATTCACTTTGAGATTGGGTTTGGAGGCCAAACTTGACACGGTACTTCTCACTAAATGACTTTTGTTCCAAGACACAAACTGTCGCCCCTACAGGGCTTGGTTACATATTTAGACCCTCGTTAGCAAAATGCCACCCCTAACGGGGTTAGGCACAAACCTAAGCCCCAGAGGGGCAACATTTTGATAACACCAGATCGGCAAGCCAATGCTTAAGCCCCAGAGGGGCGGCATTTTGACTCGAATTGGCAAGGTAAATTGATACCCTTGTATTGAGCTAACATCAGCTAGGGATAGTTTCACGAAGACCAAACAAATCCCGCATGTCCAATTCCCATGGTTGCCACTTGTGTGAGGTGAGGTGAGCAATCTTGACAAAGTAGGGATAGTGAAAAGTGAAAAAGAGAGATCCGTTTAGCCTTGGCCATGCGGAGTAACCGGTAACAGGACAGGGTTTCGTTTCCTATATTTGGGTTTTGCTACCCCCCGTTCGGTGTTCGGGGCCATTACCCGACTTAACATGCCTTCAATTATTCAAGGATACGAATACGATCTATTTATCAGCTACCGGCAAAACGACAATGCCCGGGGGTGGGTGTCTGAGTTTGCCAAGAACCTGCGGGAGGAGCTCGCTTCGACAATCAAGGATTCCTTGTCCGTCTACTTTGATGCCAATCCCGAGGATGGGCTCCTGGAGACGCACCACGTTGACAAGAGTCTTGAAGGCAAGTTAAGGTGCCTGGTATTTGTGCCCATCGTCTCACAGACTTATTGTGATCCCAGAAGTTTTGCCTGGCAGAATGAGTTTCTCACCTTCAACCGGTTGGCCAAAGCCGATTCATTGGGGAGAGACTTGAAGTTGGCGAGCGGCAATGTGGCAAGCCGAATTCTCCCGGTGAAAATTCATGACCTGGAAAGGGAGGACCGGCAATTGCTGGAGGATGAAATTGGCGGATCCATCCGATCCATCGAGTTCATCTATAAATCCAGCGGCGTCAACCGCCCCTTGAGTCTGACCGATAACCCGGACAAGAACTTTAACAAGACCGACTATCGCGATCAGGTTAACAAAGTTGCAAATGCCGTCAAGGAACTTATCTATGCCATTAAGTTTCCGGATAGAACTTTCGACGCGTATGCAAAGGAGTTGAACCAGGAATTACCCTCAGCTGCTGAAAAAACAACGGCCGTCAAGGCCGTGGGGTCAGATAATTCCATCGCCGTCCTTCCCTTTGTCAACCTCACTCAGGATGCCTCCCAGGAGTATTTTGCTGATGGCATCATGGAGAATATCCTGATTCAACTTTCCGGACTACGAAAGCTTCGTGTCATCTCACGTACTTCAGTAATGCGCTTCCGGAAGACCACCAAAAGCGCCCCGGAAATAGCCGCTGAGCTCGGCGTTAAGTACATTCTGGAAGGCAGTGCACAGGCGCATGGCAATAAGGTTAGAATTCATGTTCAGTTGATTGATGCCGTCAGTGACCAACCGGTGTGGGGGAAAGTCTTTGTTGAGAGCCTGGACGATATTTTTACGATTCAGAACAATGTTGCTGAGATCGTAGCAAATGAATTGAATACCTCACTCCTTCCAAAAGAGAATGAAAAATTAAAAGAGATTCCAACCAAAAATGTAAAGGCCTTTGATTTGTTTCTGAAGGGCAGGCACGCTTTCAATCAGTGGAATCTGGAAGGATACCGGACCGCTGAAAAATATTTCAAACTATCGCTGGAAGAAGATCCTGAATTCGCACAAGCGTATTCATATCTGGCCAGCACCTACTCAGCCCTGATGTCCTGGAACGGGGATCTTTCTCCAGAAGAAAGCCTTACCAAAATCAATACCTACCTACCTGAAGCGATCAGGCGAGGAGCAACAGACAACGATTATCTTACTTTGGCATTTGTTGAGTTTTTCATTCACAAGAATTTCAAGGCAGCTGAAGCGGAACTTAAGAAGGCCATGGAATTGGGGCCCAACAACGCGAACGTGCTCTACACCTACAGTTACGTCCTGAGTATGATGGGGCGCATGGAGGAAGCTCTCCAAGCTGTCGAAAAAGCAAAAGCGCTGGATCCAACAAGCGTTTCAAGCTTCAATTTCCAGGCCATCGCGCTTTACCTGATGGGGCAGTACCGTGAGGCGAAAGCAACTCTCAGGGAAGCACTGCAATTGTATCCGTATGCCCTAAGACTCTATGATCACCTGGCCCGTGTGTGCCTGTCATCGGGTGAGTTTCAGGAAGCGGCAGACGTAATCCTGGCAGGCCTGAAAACCGCCAACATCCGACCTCCTTCCATGGTTGCCTACCTCGCGGGAGCTTACGCGGGGTTTAATCAGAAAGAGAAAGCAGTTATGTTACTCGATGATCTCCTGGCACGAAGTGCGAAAGGCGAAAAAGGAGTGAACCTATATATCGCACACGTTTATTGCGCAATGGAGGATGTCGAGAATGGCCTGACCTGGCTCGCCAAAGCAAGGGCAGCCAATGATATTGATCTGATCTGGCTGAACGTTGATCCGCTTTTGGGCTCCCTCCGGAATCATGAAGCAAACCATGCAGTCAAACAACCAGATTATGAGGGCGCTGAAAGCTTTATTACCAGGAAACTGGAGAAAGAACTGCCTGTTTCCCTTCACTATCACAACACCGGACACATCGAGGATGTTTTGCAATCGGCTGTGAATATTGCCGCGCATGAAAATATAATCCCCGAAGAACTTCACCTGCTGAGAATCGCGGCGCTATATCATGACTCCGGCATGACGATTTCCCAGAAACAGCATGAAGCAAGGGGCTGTGACCTTGCCCGGCAATTCCTTCCCAATTTTGGGTTCAGCGAAAATCAGGTTCAGATTATCTGCGGAATGATTATGGCTACCCGGATACCCCAGTCGCCAAAGACCTTGCTGGAAAAAATACTCTGCGATGCCGACCTGGATTACCTTGGGCGAGATGATTTTTATGAAACCGGCGGCAAACTCCATGCGGAGTTAAAAACCGCCGGGTTAATTGAAACGGACAGGGAATGGAATCTTATTCAAAAAACGTTTCTGGAATCACACCGATATCATACGGCCTACTCCCGCGCCAATCGGGAAGAATTAAAGCATAAACATTTACTGGAGATCCTTGAAAAATTGAAGAAGTAAACGGTTGTAACCTTAGCCGTTGACCGGGACAGTTGTCTCGATTTCATGATCCACAAAATACATGTCGATCTCGCCAATATTCTTGGCGGCGATCTTTCCACGGTGTACACATCCAAATCGGCTCTTTACCTGAGCATGCGTTGATGCGGAAATATTTACTTTTCCCGGCTCGCCATTAGATTCCATCCGACTGGCAATGTTGACGGTGTCACCCCAGATGTCGTATGCATACTTCTTCTTTCCCACGACACCGGCAACCACTGGGCCTGAATGAATCCCAATCCGCAATTCCCAACCTTCCAGCCCTCTTTGCTTCCTTTCTGCGTTCCGGGTGATCATAAATTCCTGCATCGCCAGGCCCGCTTCAACAGCGTCGAGTGGATGTGTTTTGTTTTCGGTAGGAATACCGCCGGCACACATATAGGCATCGCCAATGGTTTTTATCTTCTCCAGGTTGTACTTCCCCACGATTTCATCAAACGCTACAAAGTAGTCATTCAACTCTGCCACCAGATCTTGCGGCGACAGTTTGCCTGCAATGGTAGAGAAGCCCTTGAAATCCGTGAACAACACAGTGACATTTTCGTAGTAGCGTGTTTTGGCGTGCCCATTGGTCTCCAGTTCGCGCGCTGTCTCCTCGGGCAAAATATTCAACAGTAACTCCTTAGACCGGTCCCTTTCGTCCTTGATAATCTTGTTGGTTTTCCGAGTGTACTGGTAACGGTTATAAATACCAATCATGAGGAGAAGAAGCAGAAATCCAGTAATGACTGCGGCGTAGTTAAGAATTCTCTGACGCTGTATCGTTACATCCTGAACCTTGATCTCGGTCTCCTTCTTATCAATATCGAAATTGAACTGAATCCGCTGGATTTTATTAATCTCATCATTGTCAAAGAGTGTGTCTTTGATCGCGGTAAACCGGGACTCGTAGCGGTAGGCGCTCTTGAAATCTCCGAGGAACGCATAAGCCTTGGACAATTCTTCATACGCCGTTTTCATCTCTTTCCTGGCCTTTACCGACTCCCCGATCGATTCGGCTCGTGAATAGGTTGAGATAGCGTCCTTGATTCGTCCTTGTTTCAATTGTGTGGCTGCCAATCCAAGTAGCGCTTGCGTCAATTCGAGTTTTGCTTCTAACCCTTCGGCAATTTCAATTGCCTGCATATGATAACGCAATGCCTGGTCAAAGTCTTTACGTTCAGCATAGATCTGTCCAAGAAAGGTCAAGGGGAAAGTCGCATCAATAGAGCCCTCATAAGCCTTCATCGACACATTCAAGTACCGCAATGCGCTGTCATACTGCTGCCGTCCCATATAAATTTCACCAATGTTTGCAGAGATGGTGCCAACCCCATAACTATATTGAATCTCCTCAAAAATTGGAAGTGCGCGCAGGTAGTATTCAAGTGCTTTGTCCACGGTGGCCGGGTTGTTGGTGTAAACTCCACCGATGTTGTTTAGCGAGGTCCCAATTCGCATCCGGTCGTTGATCTCTTCTGAAACCTTCAACGACTTCAAATGATACTCGATCGACTTGGTATCTTCACCGTTGTTGAAATAGATAACCCCGATGTTGCTGAGGATATTGGCAATGCCTGTCCTGTATTTTATCGATTCAAAAACATCCAGTGAATTCTGGTATTGAACCAACGCCTCGGGGTAGTTGGCGATACTGAAATAACCACGGGCAATGGCCTTGTGCGCGAACCCCAGCCCCATGGCATATGCCTTCTTCTCCGCGAGTGCCCTCGCCTCCTCCCCATATGCAATGGCAGCCTGCGGATCACTCGCCAGGTAGCGAGTGCTTAAGTCGATAAGGGTGTTCACCTTAACGGTATCATCAGGCGCCTGGCTGATTATGGTCTTAAGGCTATCAATCTTTGGATCAGCCTCCTGAGCGTAATTCTTCTCAAAAAGAAAAAAGAGAGGGACGAGAAAAAGAATCTTGAATAGACGCATTGCAAAATTGATCCGCAAGTTACAACCCGTTAAGTAAGGTTACAATTATTCGAAAGGGCAAAAAAAAGGAACGAGACCAGCCTCGTTCCTTCTGTGAATCGCAGCTTGCCTTTATTCGTTGGCCTTCATCACTTTGGCTGTTCTAACCCCGCTGGCCGTATTGATTCGAATAATATACAGGCCTCTGTCCAAATCCGAAAGGTCAACTTCTATGTCACGAGTTGTCTCACGCCAGTAGGCGCGAATCGGGAAAGACCTGCCAATGCGGTCGATGAGTTGGAGATCACCCGACGCAGGCCTTGCATTCAAGCCCTCCACTTTAATAACAACGCGGCCCAGAGTCGGGTTCGGGTAGGCTACAACATCTTTTACGAGCACCTGATCAGCTGCTACTTCGGCAACCGGCTCCTCTTCAATAAACCGTGAAGTCGTGGTGCTTCCCTGGCAACGATTTGATGTTGAACTTGCATCCGAAGCAATCGAGGTCTTCTTATTGCGGTCGAATGTTTTCAATGTCCATGTCACCTTTTCGCCGTTGAAGAAAACATCGAAGGATCCGGTGCCTGGGGCAAACAGGGTAACTTGATTTATTACCATGAAGTTACCAAGCCCGGTTACCAAATTATCCGATCCAACAGGCACATACACTGATTTCGAGTTAACATTCTCATAGTCAAAATGCGCGACGAACGTAAACTTAGTCGGATGATTCACCAATTCCTCGACACACCGGAGTACAGGCTTGATGGACCGCATATTTTTGCTGTCTGGATTGACATACAATGTGCCCGTCTGAATGGACACATCGTAGTTAGCGGGGCTGAATAGCGTTACCGAAGGTGTGATTGTATAGACGCCCGCAATCAGAAAATTGCCAGAGACGGAGAAGGTAGGTCCACTTTGAATTACAGTTGCCTTGGTATCTCCCATGACATACCCGGTGATGGTGGCTGTATATACAGGCGTTGCGCCTTCATAGATCAGGACATCATCTGCCTTAACTACTAGCGTAGCCTTTGTAATGGACAGGTTGGCTCCAACATAAGTCAGCATGTAATTGGAATTCAATGCCAACGATCCCTTAAGGATGGCATATGAACCAACCGTTTCGCCGGCTGCCCGAGTCAATGTGCCTGTAAACGCATCATTGAATGCCAGCGCACCATTAGTGATTTGATAGGTCAATGATGGATCCGCTGAACCATATACTCTGGTTTTGGCATCTGCTGTTATCGTAAGCTGGCGAGCCGTGATGGTGAAATTTGAAGGAACATAGTTGAGTTGGTAGTTGCCTCCTAAACTCAGGCTTCCTTGTCCAATAACATAGTTACCAACATTTTCACCTGGCGCCCTGAGCAACGATCCGGAGAAAGCATCTCCTGATACCAACGACCCTTGCGATATCACATAGGAAAGGACCGGATTGACTGCTCCATAAACCTTTGTCCCGGCAGTCGCAGTGACAGTGACTGGTCGTGCGGTTATGCTGAAGTTGGCAGGGACATAGGTTAAGCTATAGTTTGTATTCGCAGCAAGCGTCCCCTGGCCGATGACATAGGTTCCAACATTCTCACCAGAGGCCCTCAGCAATGATCCGGCAAAGACATCTCCACTCACCAATGAACCTACTGTGATCGTATACGACAAACCTGGATCTACCGCGCCATAGACCTTAGCTGCAGCGATCGCTGCTACCGTGATCGGCCGATTCGTTATGCTAAAGTCAGCAGGAACATAGGTCATGGCGTAGTTGCTACTGGCTGCCAGGGTGCCCTTGTTAATTGAATAGATACCCACACTCTCACCCTGGGTTCTCT
>JANNAZ010000260.1:0-3252 GCA_031384895.1 Cyclobacteriaceae bacterium
TCATTTTTACCAGTGACAATGGACCGGTTTTTCCTATTGGCGGCTGTGATCCGGAGTTCTTCGATAGCAATGGTCCCCTGCGAGATTACAAAGGCTCGCTCTATGAGGGAGGTATTCGCATGCCATTCATTGCCTCATGGCCTGGCCGTATCAAGTCGGGCACGATAAGCCATCATATTGCCGCGCAATACGATATCAAAGCCACTATTGCTGACCTTCTGAACCAACCACTAAAAGTTTCCGACGGCATTTCTATTCTGCCAACGCTGCTCGGCGAGAAGCAGGCAAAGCACGACTACCTCTATTTTGAATTGATGGAATACGGCGGTCAGCAGGCAGTGCGAGCCGGAGATTGGAAAGCCGTGAAGCGCAATCAACTAAAAGACAAGAACGCACCCTGGGAACTGTACAATCTCAAGGAAGACATCGGTGAGCAGGCAAATCTCTCCAGCAGAAACCCGAAGATTCTCAATCGACTCAAGCGTATGGCGCTCGAAGCGCATCGGGATCATGCACATGTGGCGGAGTGGAATTTTATGGAGTAGGCCGGAAACAGAGGTTTGTAGTTTATCTGAAGACCATCCTATTGTTTGAAGCCAGAAACATTACCCTTTCAAACATGCAAAAAGCTAAGATTAGGGATCGTGAACGGTCCCGATCCCAGGACTTCGTGATGAGACGCCTGGTGGCTGTAGCGGTCAGGCCACTCCATATTCAATATTTCAATTAACTTGAAGTAACCTACCTAATCCAAAACCGCTTACTCCAACTACCATGCGCCTTCTCATCCTACTTTCTGTCGCTTCCCTGGCATTTTCCTGCCAGCAAAACACGCCGCCCACATCAGCAACGACTACTGAATACTTTAACTATGGCGATTCCGTCGAATCCGGAGGCGTACGCTTGATTCCCATCAGCACGCCGGTCGGTAAGTTCAACGTGTGGACGAAACGGTTCGGCAACAACCCGAAAATAAAAATATTGTTGCTTCACGGTGGCCCGGCCGTGACACATGAGTACATGGAATGCTTTGAGACACTCTTCCTGCGTCAGGGCTTCGAATTCTATGAATACGATCAACTGGGATCCTATTACAGCGATCAGCCAAATGACACTAGCCTTTGGACGACGGACCGCTTCGTGGAAGAAGTAGAGCAAGTCCGCCTGGCCATCGGCGCTGACAACACGAATTTCTATTTACTCGGTAATTCCTGGGGAGGTATTCTTGCCATGGAATATGCGTTGAAATATCAAGGGAATCTAAGGGCCTTACTTGTGGCCAACATGATGGCCAGTGCGCCGGAGTACGGTAAGTACGCTGAGGAAGTACTCGCCAAACAAATGAAACCCGAAGTGCTTTCCGAAGTGAGAGCCCTGGAGGCAAAGAAAGATTATGCAAATCCCCGATACATGGAATTGCTAATGCCTAATTATTACAATGAGCACATCTGCCGGCTCAACCCCTGGCCCGATGCGCTGAACCGCGCGTTCAAACACATGAATTCAGATGTGTATACGTTGATGCAGGGCCCAAGCGAGTTTGGCATCGGGGGTCGGCTTGTCCACTGGGATATCAAAAGCCGGTTGCACGAAATAGCTGTCCCTACTCTTATGGTCGGCGCCAGGCATGACACCATGAACCCGCAAGCCATGGAGGAACAAAGCAAGCTGGTGAAGAAGGGGCGTTACCTCTATTGCCCTAACGGAAGTCATCTCGCGATGTGGGATGATCAGAAGGTGTTCATGACGGGGGTGATCACGTTTATTAAAGATGTAGATTCTAATCAGTTCTGATTACCAGCTAACTATCAGAGTATGACTTCTAAAAAAGATTCTTTTTTCTCAAGGCGCAGCTTCTTGCAAAGCGGAGCTTTATTGTCAGGGATGACTATTCTGCCATCCTTTGCAGGTGAACCTCAGGACGATAATGCATTGCTTTTGCATGAGGTGAAGCTACTTGAAGTCATGGCCGAAAGCACATTCAAACAACTTTGGGCAAACCTAGGTGGCATCACAGAACCGGAACTGGACTGGAAGCCCAACAAGGAATCCAATTCAACACGATGGGTAATCGGACATCTTTATTGGTTCGAAGAATGGTTGGCTGATACTTTGGAGAGGAAGGGAAGGTATCTCGCAGACAAAAAACCAATGTCAATACAGGACATATCCTTTGAGGAGGTGAAGAAACGTTTTGAGATTGCCAGAGCCAGAGTTGCTGAACTATCAAAATCATTGACTCCCGATCAATTAAAAAGCGAGATCAACTATGTAGGTCGATTTGACCTACCCATACGGGAATTACTGCAAGTGCATGTCCTTCACATGGCGGGACACCGATACCAGATTCGGTACATCAGAGGTACTCATAGCAGAGTATATCATACGAATAAAGCTGACTTCGATCCCTGGTAAGCAATTCGGTCACATAGACGCGCCAACACATTACACCTCCCTCCGACCGTTAGAGGAATATTAGCCTGATCATGGCGTTCCGCACCGCATAACTCCTAAATTTCCCCCCTCAACCAAGCCACCGCTATGAAACCCATTCCTCTCCTCATTGTCATCGTCGCTGCATTATTCGCCTCTTGTACACCAAAGCCCGAGGCCGCCGTCAAAGAATTCCCCACCCTCGACAGCCTGTTCAAATCCTACTACCAGGACTACTTGAAGTTGAACCCTCTCCAGGCCACCAGCCTCGGAGATACGCGGTACAACGACCAGATGCCGAACACCATCACGCAGGGCTACCGCAACCAGGTTCAGGATTTCTATACCCGATACAAAACGCAGATCCAGTTCTTCGACCGCGCCACACTTGGACAGAACGACCAGATGAGCTATGATATCCTCATCCATCAGTGTGACCTCAACCTCGAGGGACTAAAGTACAAGGATTACCTCATGCCCATCAATCAACTGCGGTCCCCACCCTCGAACATGGCGCAACTCGCGAGCGGCACAGGCAACCAGCCCTTCAAGACCGTCATTGACTACGACAATTGGATCAAACGGGTCGATGCATTCCTGCCATGGGTGGATACCGCCATCGTAAATATGAAGCAGGGGATGGCGTCCGGTTATGTGATTTCCAAAGTCAATGCCGAAAAGGTCATCCCGCAACTTACCAACTTTGACCACGGCCCAGCCAGGGAGCACATGTACTACATGCCCATCAAGAATTTCCCCGCTGACTTCTCCCCTGCCGACACCGCGCGCCTCGCCGCCGCCTACCGCGACATGATAGAC
>JANNAZ010000262.1:0-16085 GCA_031384895.1 Cyclobacteriaceae bacterium
AGCCGATATGCTGAGCAAGTACAACCCTACGACAGATAATACCGCAGAGCCAAGCAACACACCAGTAGAATTTAAGCGATGAATAAGCGGCCCGGCAAAATACCTGCCCACAGCCATAATTCCGGTAACAACAACCAGGATAATCATGGGATCGATTCCTGCGCCATCCAGCAACGCGTTGATCCATTGGTTCGTTCCAAGTTCTGTCGAGGCAGTCAAAAACATGGCGAACAACATCAGGGGGAACAAGAGAGACATCTTGTTGACCATTCGGCCTTCGATGAAAACACTAAGGATCGCGGCGCCTATTAAGAAGTAGGGAAGATTGGAATTGAAGTCCAATTGCAAGCTTGGGATAGATGCGGAGGCGATCATTAGCCCAACGAGAATTAGTATCGTGACTGGTGCGGCGAGGTTCTTTAGCATCGCGCCATACGATACACCGGAAGATACCCGCTCCGTCTCGGGTATGGTTTGACCGAAGAACAGGTAACCATAAATTCCGAGGGGGATGAAAAGCAGCGAAGTGAGTAATTGCCAGGACAGCCCGAACTGCGTCATTACAAGCCAGGCCAGGATCCCGCCGATGACAATTCCGCCTGGAAACCAAACATGAAAGCGATTTAACATGCGTGACTTTTCATGGGGGTAAATTGTAGCGATCAATGGATTGCAAGCCGCTTCCACACTTCCGTTGCCAAAGCCAATAATAAGGTTGGCAACAAAAAGCATGATCTTGTCCTGCGCGATTAGCAGAACAGCCAGGCCAATGACATGGGCAGTGAAGGCAATCCATAAGATCCTACGGGTCTTTACAATGTCAAGGATCAATCCTCCCAAAAAGGTAGCCAACGTAAATCCCCAAAAGGCAGGACCGAATGCCCAGCCAATTTCTTCACCTGTTAAGTGATAATCAGCACTGAACACTCCTTCAATTTTTGCGCGGATCGCAAAGGTCAGCGAAGTAACCAGCAGGGCGAGGCAACTTGCAATAAAAAGCCGCGAAGGATTGATGGGTGAGGTCATAGGTTAATGAGGAAAAATTACTGGTTGAATATGGAAGGATTTTTTCGGTCTTGCAAACGACTTCGCAGATTTGAAGCGACTGAAAATCACTTCCTTGAGCAGGCAGGGCAACATTTACTGGACGGTTTTTATTATTCCGAAATTATAGTGATTTTGTCACTGCCTGGGGAGTCAGGAAATTCTGCCTATGAAAAGAAAACTTCGAATGGGAATGGTTGGTGGAGGTGTGGGGGCATTCATTGGTCCAATCCACCGTAAGGCAGCCAGCCTGGATGGGACCATTGATTTGGTTTGTGGCGCTTTCAGCAGCACCCCGGAGAAGTCACAGCTCGCGGGAGAATCCCTTGGCCTTCATCCTCAACGGGTTTATGGCACTTTTGAGGAGATGTTTCGCAAGGAGAAGAGCCTGCCTGCGGATATTCGCATGGACTTCGTCTCTATAGTTACTCCAAACCATGTTCATTTTGCCCCAGCAAAACTTGCTTTGGAAAGCGGATTTCATGTCATCATGGACAAACCGATGACCTTGAATCTCGCCGAGGCGAAGAAATTGCAGGCAGTTGCCAAACGCACTGGCGTGCTTCTAGCCCTAACACATACCTACACCGGTTACCCGCTTGTTAAAGAGGCCAGAAATATGGTTTATGCGGGCAAGCTGGGTACAATTCGAAAAGTCTATGTTGAATATACGCAAGGCTGGCTGTCAGGTCCACTTGAGCGCACTGGCCACAAGCAGGCTGCCTGGCGGACAGACCCAGCAAAATCGGGGCAGGGTGGGGCAACAGGCGACATTGGTACACACGCTGCCAACCTCGCAGAATACATTACCGGATCACGAATCACGGCTGTCTGCGCGCAACTCAACCAAGTCGTTAAAGGCAGGAAACTGGATGACGATGCCTCGATGCTTATCAAGTTTGACAACCTTTCAACAGGTGTTTTGATTGCAACGCAAATAGCCGCCGGCGAAGAGAACAACCTCTCCATTCGTGTCTATGGCGATTTGGGCGGACTTGAGTGGAAGCAGGAGGACCCCAATACACTGGTGATAAAATGGGCTGACCGTCCAAGAGAAACATATCGTGCTGGCATGGCCTATCTTTCAGAAGATGCCAAAGCAAATACCCGAACTCCAAGCGGCCATCCGGAAGGATACCTGGAAGCCTTTGCAAATATTTATGCCAACTTTGCGAAAGCCGTCCATGAATTCAAACCCGGGAAAATGAAGAATGTGAATTCCTATGATTTTCCGTCGATTCAGGAAGGAGTTCGGGGTATGGCTTTTATTGAGGCAGCGGTTCAGTCTTCGAAGGCAAGGCAAAAGTGGATACCAATTAGCAAAGCATGAAAACGATCAAGGGTCCTGCAATTTTTCTTGCGCAGTTCATGGGCGCGAAGAAGCCATTTAATACGCTGGCCGGGTTGTGCAAATGGGCAGCCTCTCTGGGCTATGTTGGAGTTCAGATCCCTACGTGGGACAGCAATTACTTCGATCTTACTCAGGCAGCGAAGAGCAAAGATTATTGCGATGAGATTCGGGGCACGGCTGAATCTCACGGCGTTGTGATCACCGAATTATCGACGCACTTGCAGGGCCAACTAGTCGCAGTCCATCCGGCTTACAACCAGGTGTTTGATGGTTTTGCTCCCAAGCGTGTTCAAGGTGATCCCAAGGCTCGGACACAGTGGGCAAAGCAACAGCTTCTCGATGCGGCAAAAGCAAGCAAGAATCTCGGACTTAAAGCGCATGTAACCTTCTCAGGCTCTCTCTTGTGGCCAATGATGTATCCCTGGCCTCAACATCCTGCTGGACTGGTTGAAGAGGGTTTTTCAGAATTGGCGAAACGATGGATACCCATCCTTAATACGTTTGACAAGCAGGGAGTCGATGTGTGCTACGAGCTTCATCCCGGGGAGGACCTCCATGACGGAATTACCTTTGAGCGATTCTTAAAGGCAACCGGAAATCATAGCCGTTGCAACATACTATATGACCCCAGTCACCTGTTGCTGCAACAGATGGACTACTTGCAGTTCATCGACTGCTATCATCCGTTTATCAAAATGATGCATGTCAAAGATGCGGAATTCAATCCGACTGGAAAGAGTGGCGTCTATGGAGGGTATCAATCGTGGATTGATCGCCCAGGAAGATTCCGTTCCCTTGGAGATGGCCAGATTGACTTCGTGGGAATATTCTCCAAGCTGACCCAGTATAATTTTTCAGGTTGGGCAGTTATGGAATGGGAGTGCTGTATCAAGCATCCCGAACAAGGCGCAATGGAAGGCGCATCATTCATCGCCAACCATATTATTCAGGTGGCAGATAGGGCATTTGATGATTTTGCATCCGCGGGCAAAAACCAAAAGGTCAACAAGAAAATTCTAGGTATCTAACTATTTATTATGAGCATATTCAATAGGTTGATTGTTCTTGCTGGGGTGATGCTAGTCTCGGCCTGTGGCGCAAAAAAGGATTCAGCCAATGCGGAAGAATACGTAGCCAATGAAGGTAAGGCTTCTTCTTCGGGTAATGCCGTAGATCAGGTTGCTTTGGGAGAAGTTTTGGTAAAAAGCAATGACTGCAATACCTGTCATCATAAAACAAATACGGTGATAGGCCCCGCGCACCTGGCCGTGGCACAGAAGTATGAATTTACTGATGCGAGTGTGAAGTTGCTGGCTGAGAAAATCATGAAAGGTGGTTCCGGCGTGTGGGGCCAGATTCCCATGGCTGCGCACATTGACGTGAGCCAATCTGAAGCGGAAAGCATGGCGCGCTATGTGCTTTCATTGGATGGAGAAAAAGAGCATTAAGCGTACGACTACAAAAATATCATGAAGAAATATTTCATTCTCGCTGTACTCATAATGATCACTGGGTGGTCAACTGCCCAGAACCACAATACACTTACAATCAAAGAAAAATGGGATGGATGGAAGCTCCTGTTCGACGGGAAAACCACTGCAGGGTGGCATGATTATGGTAAAAAGTCAGTGAGCCCGGCATGGAAGGTGAGTAATGGGGAATTGTGGCTAGATCCGAAAGCAAGTAATGTGGCAGATATTCTGACAGACGGGGAGTTTGAAAATTTTGAACTCAGGCTGGAATGGAAGATTGACTCGTGTGGCAACAGTGGTATCATCTTCAACTCCGTGGAGTCTGCGGCCTATAAACATGCATATGATACCGGGCCTGAAATGCAGATCCTGGATAATGCCTGCCACCCAGATCGGATGTTCCCAAAGCATCGGGCCGGTAATTTGTATGATCTGATCGCCAGTCCGGTAGAATCCGTAAAACCTGCTTTGCAGTGGAACTCGGTCAAGATAGAAAGCAATAAGGGGCACCTGGTGCTCTGGCTGAATGAGGTGAAGCAGGCGGAAACGACCATGTTCACACCGGAATGGGAAGCGTTGGTTAAGAGGAGCAAGTTCAATGGAATGCTACAGGGGACAAATTCTTTGGAATATCCGGATTTTGGAAAGTTTCGCAAAGGGCACATCATGCTCCAGGAACACGGCAGCCGCGTGTGGTTTAGGAACATCAAAATTCGAGAACTATAGGGACACGGGTTTCGTTACAGGAATACCCTGGCGCAGGTAGGGGAATACATATGGTGATCGGAATTTTCGAAAACGAATTTGTGCACTGTGAACTGAATGAAGACATTCCTGTTCTCCGGCATAGATGGTTGAGGCCACCGCCCGGCGAGGAATTCAAGTTCAATCTGAAAAGAATTCAGGAAGAGTATATCCAACTAAAGAAAACATACAAGAATCTTGCTTGGCTCGCCGACACGGAGCTTTTAGGTGAACTAGACCTGGAGGTAGAGCAATGGCTCGTGGACGAATGGGAAAGGATGCTCTTCGATACAGCCGGGGTTCATGTTCATGCTGTCATCCTCGGCGCAAGCATTTTTGCAGACTATCCAATGGAGCGTTTTAAGAGCGACGCCGAGCAGAAGTATTTATCCAAAAATATCCACCTTGGTGTCTTCTCGAACGAGAGCGAGGCCAATGCCTGGATACAGACCCAAGTAAATGCTTAGCGTGAAGGTTCCTGCTGGCTAAGGCAGTGGAAACTTCCTAACCCCCAAATAATATCAACAGAATCAATCCCCACTACTTCGCGGGTGGAAAATTTTTTTTGAAGAATTGCGATTGCTTCACTGTCTTTCGCGCATCGGAACGTAGGGACAATCACGTGCCCGTTGCTGATGTAGAAGTTTCCATAGGAGGCTGGCAGTCGCTGACCTTCATATACGATAGGTTCAGGCATGGGTAGTTCCACGATGTTCAGGGGTTGGCCATCAGGGAGTCGCATGGAATTCAACAGGGTAAGGTTCTCGTCAAGCGGTGCGTGGTTTTCATCTGCTTTGTTAGGCTCGACAACCGTGACGACCGTATTTCTATTGACGAAACGGGTGATATCGTCAATATGCCCGTCAGTATCATCACCGATAATACCGTCGTGCAGCCAAAGAACTTGGTCTACGCCATAAAAATCGATGAGGTATTGCTCAATCTGATGTTTTGACAAATGTGGGTTTCGGTTTTTGTTGAGCAAGCAGGAGGTAGTGGTCAGCAAAGTTCCATCGCCGTTAAAGTCAACCGAACCCCCTTCCATCACAATCCCCGGATAGAATACAGGGAGGCCCAGAGTTTTTCCTACTCGTGTAGGAACGATATCATCAAGATCGTGCGGAGGATATTTGCCACCCCATGCATTGTAGTCCCAATCGACAATGGCTCTTTTCTTTTCGGTACGATGAACCAGGAAAGCCGGACCGTGATCACGACACCAGGCGTCATTGGTCGGATTAAAGTGAAAGGTCACTTGTGACAAATCTACAGTGGCCTTTTGGAGATGACTGATGGCAGAGGCTTTCATTGCAGCATCAGCAACATTGATATTTACCCGTTCAGACAGAGAAAGGATTTTGACAAAAGAGGAATAGGCGGGGTAGATTAGTTCAATCTTCCCTGGCCAGGATTCTTCCTTGTGCGGCCAGCTTAGCCAGGTAGATTCGTGTTTTTCAAATTCAGCAGGAAAGCGATAGCCAAGCTCACGCGGTGTTGGTGTCATAGGAGTAGGCGTGGAGATGGACTAGTCTTCGTCAAGATAACGACTCGTGATGGGTTGGTAAGAATCGATTCGGCGATCGCGCAAGAAGGGCCAATGCGTTCGGTACCGGTCGCTCTTTTCCATATCAAGTTCTTGCACATGAACTGACTCCTCTTCGTGCGAAGCCTTGTACAATAGCGTCCCAAACGGATTCGAAATGAACGACCCACCCCAGAACTTCATCTGGCCCTCCATACCTACACGGTTAACAGAGACAACATAGACACCATTTGCGATAGCATGAGAGCGCTGGATGGTCTGCCACGCATTGTATTGTTCTTCATTGGTCGCCGCATCTTGATTGGTGGCCCACCCAATAGCGGTAGGATAGAAGAGGATCTCGGCGCCAGCCAATGCAGTAATGCGTGCAGCTTCTGGATACCACTGATCCCAGCAGATTAGAATACCAATCGTCGCGAACTTGGTTTTGAAAACCTTGTAACCCAAGTCGCCGGGAGTGAAGTAGAACTTTTCATAATACCCCGGATCGTCCGGGATATGCATCTTCCGGTACTTGCCCAAGTATTGACCATCGGCATCGATAACGGCAGTGGTGTTGTGGTATAGTCCCTCAGCACGCTTCTCAAACAGCGATGCGATAATGACCACATTGTTCTTCTTCGCTAGAGGACTCAGAAATTCAGTGGAGGGACCTGGAATGGACTCGGCCAACTTAAAATTGTCGTGGTTCTCCTCATCACAGAAATACAGGGAAGTGAACAATTCTTGCAGACAGATGATCTGGGCTCCCTTCCTAGCAAGTTCTTCAATCTTGAGCTTTACTCTTTCAAGGTTCTCTTTTGGAGTCGATGCGCAAGACATCTGGACCAATCCAACACTTACTTTTCTATTCACAAGCTGTATTTTCTGCAAATATATATCCTTCTGGCATAAATACCCCAGCCAGTCGATAAGGCGCATACCAGATTAATCCACCTGATTTTGGTCATTTCATTTTCAGCCAGAGTATCATTATTTTGCACTAAACAACCTGAAATAAGAATGAACGCCACAGCTACGTTGAAGTCAACCTATACCGTTGCCCACACCGAGTTAACTGAGTGGGTAAATCAGCTAAAGGACCTTTTCAAACCAGATAGTGTCTACTGGTGCGATGGATCGAAACAGGAGTATGACCAACTATGTCAAATGCTAGTTGATCGAGGGACGTTCATACGGCTTAATCCGGAGAAAAGACCAAATAGCTTTGCTTGTTTTTCTGACCCAAGCGATGTAGCCCGGGTAGAGGATCGAACCTACATCTGCAGCAAGGTAAAAGAAGATGCAGGCCCTACAAACAATTGGGTTGATCCGAAGGAGATGAAGCAAACGCTTCGGAAGTTAATGGCCGGTTGTATGAAAGGCCGTACCATGTATGTCATCCCGTACTGCATGGGCCCGCTGGGTTCACCTATTTCGCAGATCGGCGTGGAGATCACGGATTCGGAATATGTGGTGACGAACATGCATATCATGACCCGTGTTGGTAAGAAGGTGATTGATCAATTGGGTACGGAGGGCGCCTACGTTAAATGTGTTCATTCTTCTGGTGCGCCGCTTGAGCCAGGTAAGCCGGATACCAAATGGCCCTGCAATCCAACTGTAAAATATATAGTCCACTATCCGGAGGAACGGTCGATCGTGTCTTATGGATCCGGATATGGCGGTAATGCATTGTTGGGCAAGAAGTGTTTTGCCTTGCGCATTGCGTCAGCGATGGCACGCGATGAAGGTTGGCTGGCCGAACACATGCTCATCCTGGGTGTAGAAGACCCGCAGGGAGAAAAAACGTATGTGGCAGCTGCTTTCCCAAGTGCTTGCGGAAAAACGAATTTTGCCATGCTCATTTCACCCAAGGAACTGGATGGATGGAAAGTTACTACGGTGGGGGATGACATTGCATGGATTAAGCCGGGCAAGGATGGGAAGCTTTACGCCATTAACCCCGAAGCAGGATATTTTGGCGTCGCGCCAGGAACAAACATGAAGTCGAATCCCAATGCCATGAAGAGTATTGAGAAAAATACCATCTTCACGAACGTAGGTGTTACCCCCGATGGAGACATCTGGTGGGAGGGAATGACCAAAGAGGTTCCTAAAGATATTATCGACTGGCATGGAAAGAAGTGGGACCCTGCCTCTGGCAAACCGGTGGCCCACCCGAATGCACGATTTACAGCGCCCGCTTCGCAGAATCCAGTTCTCGACAAAGACTGGGAAAACCCGAATGGCGTGTTGGTCAGCGCAATCATTTTTGGTGGCCGGCGAAGCACAACCATTCCGCTTGTCTACCAGGCACACAACTGGAACTTTGGCGTTTACCTCGCAGCAACAATGGGCTCTGAAATGACCGCCGCGGCATTTGGAGAGTTGGGAAAAGTAAGACGCGATCCCTTTGCCATGCTCCCTTTCTGTGGATACCATATGGGCGACTATTTCAATCACTGGCTTCAGTTTGGTCGCAATATTCCAAATCCTCCTCGCATCTTCGGTGTCAACTGGTTCCGCAAGGATGAGAAAGGAAACTTTATCTGGCCCGGCTTCGGTGACAACATGCGTGTATTGAAATGGATAGTCCAGAAGATCAAAGGAAGATCCAACGCCGTTGAGAGCCCCATTGGCTGGATGCCGCACTATAGCGACATTGACTGGACGGGATTGGATTTCAGTGTGCAGCAATTTGATGAGATTATGTCGATTGAACGTGAGCAGTGGAAGATCGAGTTGCTGTCGCATGCTGAGCTCTTTGAGCGTATGTACGACCGCCTCCCGAAGGAATTCATCTTTATGAGAGAGTTGTTGCTGGGTAGCCTATGGCGGTCTCCCGAGAAGTGGACGCTCGAGCCAGAACGCATCGACAATTAGCTTAGTAAAGCCCCGGTATCTCCCGGGGTTTTTTTATGCGCTGCTGGGAAAACTGCGGTTTATCATCTACTTTAACAACACCTAAACTATAGTTCATGACGATTGCCGAGCGCGTGCACGAGATCCGAACCGGTTTTCATCCAACTTTCTGGATAGCCAATACACTAGAATTATTTGAACGATTGGCCTACTATGGTTCAAAAGCTGTCCTGACTATTTTCCTCGCAAATAAAGTTGGACTTAAAGAGGAGGCAGGTTTCTTAGCCGGGCTTTTCAATGCCGTGCTCTATTCACTCCCCGTGGTGGCCGGCGTATTTGTTGACAAGTATGGCTTTAAACGCACGCTCATGGCGTGCTTTGCCGTTTTCTGCCTGGGCTATTTTTTGATCGGCCTTGCTGGTATGGAGTACGGTCAGGCGATTACGGAATTGATAGGGAAGAAGACCTATGTCATCATCGTACTCATGCTCACGGCAGTTGGTGGCTCGCTCATCAAACCCTGCGTGGTAGGCACAGTAGCCAGGACATCAAAAGAAGGGTCTCAAGCCCTTGGTTTCTCGATCTACTACACGTTGGTTAACCTGGGTGGCGCCATCGGACCGATGATCGCATACTACGTGCGGACCGACCTGGGCATTGAGTATGTGCTGGTGATGTCATCCATAACGTCCTTTCTGCTTTTCTTCGGAGCATGGTTCTTTTTCAAGGAGCCCGAAGGCGGACCAACTGAGCCGAAGACATTCGGCAAGGTTTTTAGTGATATGCTGCTGGTATTCAAGAATGTCAAGTTCATGAGCTTCCTGTTGATCTTCTCCGGTTTCTGGATGATGTTCTGGCAGATCTTCTATTCCTTCCCTTTTTATATAACGGATGTCCTTAAGTATGAGGCATTCGAATTTCTGGAGACTGTGGATGCCTGGACCATCATCCTGGTGACCATACCAGTTACCGCGTTGGTAAGCAAACTGAAACCGGTGACAGCCATTATCCTTGGATTCAGCATTGCCAGCTTATCGTGGATTATCATTGGAGCGGGCGGTACAACGCTGGCGGCCATTATTGGTGTTTCCATGTTTGCGCTCGGTGAGGCTACCCAGGCGCCGAGGTTTTATGAATATGTCAGTTCACTGGCACCTAAAGACCAGGTGGGCACGTTCATGGGATTTGCTTTTCTCCCGGTAGCGATTGGTTCATTCAGTGCCGGCCTCATTGCCGACTGGCTGCGCAGTTCCTACCTACAGACTGACCCGCCGATGATGTGGTACACGCTTTCGGGGATTGGAATCACATCTACTATACTGATGATTATCTATAACCGAGTTGTAACGAAATAGAATAGAAGAGAAGACAGAATGCAGGAGACTGAATGCCGAGCCTCACTATCCACTGACCACTATCCACTACTATGGAAATACCCAAAGTTTTCAAGCCCTACATCGCTCCAGAACAGAACATCGCCGAGTTCACGCTCAAGTCCGTGGGATTTGGCGTCTTGTTTGGAGTTTTATTTGGATGTTCAACGGTGTATTTGGCGCTCAAGGCCGGTCTCACTGTTTCGGCGTCTATCCCGATTGCGGTAATTGCCATTACCCTGGGTAGAAAATTTCTGAAGACAACGATCCTGGAGAACAACATCATTCAAACGACTGGGTCGGCAGGGGAGTCGATAGCCGCTGGTGTGGTATTTACACTGCCTGGATTTCTTTTCCTGTCGCCCGGTGAAAACGGTGTCAGTGTTGGTGAAAGCTATTTCAATTACCTGACGATCCTGATTCTAGCAGCCTTTGGCGGGATGTTGGGCACCTTGATGATGATTCCGCTCAGGCGGTCACTCATTGTGAAAGAGCATGGTACGCTGCCCTATCCGGAAGGTACGGCCTGCGGTTCGGTATTACAGGCCGGTGAAAAAGGAGGCGATTTTGCCAAGACCGCCTTCATTGGTATGGGTGTGGCGTTTGGATATGCTATCCTCCAGAAGGTTGTTCATATCATCGCAGAGACTCCGGCCTACATGACCAGCCAGGTGAATAAGTTCTGGCCCTCAGCCGCGACACGCGGAGAAATCACACCTGAGTATCTCGGTGTAGGGTATATCATTGGCTTCAAGATCAGCGCCGTGCTTGTTGCTGGTTCTGTATTGGCCTGGTGGGCCATGACGCCACTGCTGGCGACGCTCGTTCCCGCTGATACGATTGCCTTGCAGTTAGTGAAGTTGGGCTACCTGGCCGATCTGAATACGGCTGGAGGACCCGGTATCTGGGATCCTACAGCGCACACATTTACAAGCTATGCGGACGCGATCTACCGTGCTTATATCCGTCAGATCGGTGCCGGTGCGGTGGCGGCAGGAGGATTTATCACGTTGATGAAAACAATCCCCACGATCATCAGTTCGTTCCGTGAAAGCATGGGCTCGCTGAAAGAGAAGGGCGAGAAGGGCGTGCTGCGTACGGAACGCGATTTGTCATTTAAGGTAGTAATCATCGGTAGCGTCATCCTCATTGCCGTGCTCACCTTCATGCCCAATATTCCAGGCGATGGGATTCTTCAGAAGTTGTTGATTGGTGTACTGATCATAGTCTTTGGATTTTTCTTTGTGACGGTCGCCAGTCGGATTGTGGGTTTGGTAGGATCCAGCAACAGTCCCATTTCAGGTATGACCATTGCGACGCTGATGGGAACCTGCCTGATCTTCACGGCAGTAGGATGGAGCGGAAAGATGTATGAGCCCCTTGCACTCGTGGTTGGTGGAATGATTTGCATTGCTGCTGCCAATGCGGGTGCAACCTCACAAGATTTGAAGACTGGTTATATTGTGGGTGCCACACCCCGATATCAGCAGATTGCCTTGTTCATAGGTGCGATTGTATCTTCCATTGCCATCGGATTGGTCGTGAAAGTATTAGATACGCCAACACAGGAGATGCTGGCGCAAGGCATCACGCACGCCGTAGGGAGCGACAAGTATCCGGCGCCGCAGGCAACCCTGATGGCCACGCTGGCGCGCGGGATCTTGTCGTTCAATTTGGATTGGCAGTTCGTGATGGTCGGTGTATTCATTGCCGTGATGATCGAACTTTGCGGCATCAAGGCCCTGGCTTTTGCCATCGGGCTTTATCTGCCTTTGGCCACCACGCTCCCTATTTTCATTGGCGGCGCCATCAAGGGCTATGTAGATTACCGCTCAGAGAAGCGTAAGGAGGTCAAAGAGGAAGACGAGCTCGGTAAAGGGAGCCTCTTCGCCACAGGCCTAATTGCTGGCGGTGCGCTCACCGGTGTGGTGGCGGCTATTCTTACTGTTACAGCAGAGCCGCTTATGAAAAGCATGAACTTGGAGCACGGCATTGTAAGTGCCCTCGGCACGACCGGCTATCACCTGATGGGCGTGGCGTTCTTTGTGACGATGTGTACAATTTTGTATCGGACGGCAGTGAAGAAGTAGCACTTTAGCATTATGTCTGTTTAGTTGAGAATCCAAGGTCACTCTAAATCACTATCGATGAATAGAATGAAAAGCGTATTAAAGTCTCATTTCACAAAGGAGGCTCCAATCGGAAGTAATCAGGCCACAGGTCACTTTTCGTTGCCAATTTTAGTAACCTTATTCCTTTTGTCAATTGTATTTGGATGTAAAAAGGATGAAGACGCAAATCCATATGATGGGACCTGGACGTTCAATTTGACTTACAGCAATTGTTCTACTGTGAGTTATACTTCGACCACAACTCATGTTGTGTCTTCAGGGCAATTTGCTTTTTCTGATATTTTCACGGGCGACAGTTGCACGCAGGGCAGTGTTCCAAATTATACATTTAGCGGTACGATAGATAAATCCGGCAACTTAAATGCCACCCTGAGTGGCCCAGTAATTCCTGGTGGTGCGACTTATGCCAGTGGCATATGTGGCACTAAAACCGCTTGTTCTGTTTCTCATAACCCATATTCCAGCCTCATCCTTACGCGCTAAGGAAATACGGTACTCAAAAGCACTCAGCCATTCCCGCATGAGCGGGAAGATGCTTTAGATGTGGCTAGATTAATGTAATTGATAGCAACGATACAAGTTGCAATTTGCTGCATGATAGAGGCTCTCTGCTTCAGTAGATAAGCATCTTCCTGATAAAATTTAAATGCAATCATTGCATTTGTGCGGCATCAACCGCCGCCCGAATCACTCGCAGCGCGCTCGTCTCTTCCGTTTGTACCCTTCCATCAGAATTCACAACTGCAAACAGGCTCCGGATTAATTCCTGTCGGTCATTTTCTGATGCACCACGAAGCAGGATTTCATTTGCTTTCAAGATGTCTTCGATTTTTTCATCCTTAAGGGCAGGGTAGTTGCGCGTCGCTTCCAGGAGCAGTTTCTCGCTCTGCGGCGAGAAATTCTTTAGCTGCTCAGTCAATGTCGCTTCTTCCAGGTAGTGGGCCTGCCCATCTGCCCGCGCAACATAAACCATGAGGAAGGCGGCGAGTTCGGCGAAGGTTGAGAAGGGATTCATACTGTAGTCAGTAATCGGTGGAATCGTTGGTTGGTGATCGGTGGTCAATGTCTAAAGCTATCCGTGTTTATCCGTGGCAAAAAAAACCCGTCTGATCACGGACCAGACGGGCTTAAAGTTAATTCAAGTTGAATGATTTACATCATTCCACCCATTCCTCCGCCGGGAGGCATCGAAGGGGCGTCCTTTTCCTCAGGGATATCGGAAACCACGGCTTCGGTAGTCAGAAGAAGCCCGGCAATTGATGCCGCATTCTCCAGGGCTAACCGGGCAACCTTTGTGGGATCGATAATTCCTGCTGCGAAGAAGTTCTCGTACTTATCGTCGCGCGCATTGTATCCATAGTCCTTTGTGCCGTCTTTGACTTTGTTGACAACCACCGAACCTTCCTGGCCTGCGTTCTCAGAGATTGTGCGGAGCGGAGACTCAAGGGCCAACCGGATGATGTTGATACCGGTGGTCTGGTCTTCGTTGTCGCCAGTCTTGCCTTTGAGGGCGTCGATGGCACGAATGTACCCAACACCGCCGCCAGGGATAACACCCTCTTGAACAGCAGCACGTGTTGCGTGCAACGCGTCGTCTACGCGGTCCTTCTTCTCTTTCATTTCTACCTCAGTTGCTGCGCCGATGTACAGGATGGCAACCCCACCCGAAAGTTTGGCCAAACGTTCCTGCAGTTTCTCGCGATCGTAGTCTGATGTAGTGGATTCGATTTGTGCTTTGAGCTGATTGATGCGGCCTGTGATCTCGGCTTTTTTGCCGGCGCCGTTCACGATCGTAGTATTGTCTTTGTCAATATTAATTTTCTCAGCACGGCCAAGAGAATCCAGTTTGGCATCTTCCAACTTCATGCCGGTCTCTTCGGAGATTACTTTACCGCCTGTTAGGACAGCAATGTCTTCCAGCATAGCCTTACGGCGATCACCAAATCCGGGAGCTTTAACAGCAGCTACACGCAGTGCGCCGCGAATCTTGTTAACAACTAACGTAGCCAATGCTTCACCTTCAACTTCTTCAGCTACGATGAGCAGCGGCTTGCCGGTTTGGGCAGTAGCCTCTAGAATTGGAAGGAGTTCCTTCATTGAAGAAATCTTCTTGTCGTAGATCAGGATGTACGGACTTTCCAGATCAACTTCCATTTTCTCGGTATTGGTTACGAAATAAGGGGAGAGGTAGCCGCGGTCAAACTGCATGCCTTCTACAGTTTTTACTTCGGTCTCTGTTCCTTTCGCTTCTTCCACGGTGATTACACCGTCTTTGCCAACCTTATCCATTGCCGTTGCGATCATCTTTCCAATTTCGGTGTCGTTGTTGGAAGAAATTGTAGCTACCTGCGTGATCTCTTTCGATCCTTTGATGTCTTTGGATTGCTTGCGAAGACTTTCCACGACGATTTCAACCGCCTTGTCAATTCCACGCTTCAGATCCATCGGATTTGCACCAGCGGCAACGTTCTTAATGCCGTGCGCATAGATCGATTGGGTCAACACCGTAGCGGTGGTAGTGCCGTCTCCGGCTGCATCCGCAGTCTTGGAGGCAACCTCCTTAACCAATTGCGCACCCATGTTCTCTATCGGATCTTTCAATTCAATGTCCTTGGCAACTGTAACACCGTCTTTTGTTACGGTTGGTGCACCAAATTTTTTGTCGAGGATTACGTTGCGACCTTTGGGTCCCAGTGTAACTTTCACGGCATCAGCCAACTTATCAACGCCTCTCTTTATTCTGTCGCGCGCCGGTGTATCGAATGTAATTTCTTTAGCCATAGTTGTTTGTTGTTTATTGAGTGGGTTAGATCGTTCCGAAGATATCGGAGTTTCTCATGATGAGATAGTCTTTTCCGTCGATGGTGATTTCAGTACCTGCATACTTACCATAGAGAATGCGCTCGCCGACTTTGACAGTAACGGGCTTGTCTTTCAGGCCTTCGCCAACTGCGATTACTTTCCCTTTCTGGGGCTTTTCTTTAGCTGTGTCTGGGATGATAATTCCAGAAGCTGTTTTTTCTTCCGCTGCGGCAGGTTCTACCAGCACACGGTCTTCGTTCGGTTTGAAATTGATTTTCGCCATATGGGTTTAAAATTTGTTAGAGTTTAACAGCATTATGCTGCTCGCCAGCGTCCATTTCCGTGCCAATAGGCATGATTGGCAGGTTTCCGGCGGTTTGGCGTGATTCCGGGCCGGCTGAGCTAAAAATCTGCCTCCTTTGTCAGGTAGACATTGAAAAAATGGCAGGATTTGCCTGTCCCGCTATCTTTTTCGTATACTTAACCACTGACTTGGCTAGCGCATGGAAAATAGGCTGAATGACAATTGGCTAACAGAGGGCCTGATTGACTTCGAGTTTAAGAAGTATACGCTTTTGGCCTACTTAAAGGCCGTCAAGGAATCCTTTAGCAGGGTTCAATTATATCCACATTTGTCAGATATCGTATTCCATTATCGGAACCTGGTATCATTGCAAAGTAGCAAATCCGTCCTTGTTGAGAATTTTCCTAAAGAGCTGTCAATTGAGAAATTGGAATTGCTAGAACTTAGTTATCGCAAGATGATTGAAGATGATGCAA
>JANNAZ010000220.1:0-6048 GCA_031384895.1 Cyclobacteriaceae bacterium
TTAAACCAATTGAATCGTCTTACTTTATACGGGCAGTTGTTGGCACAATAACGTGTACCAATACACCGGTTGTAAGTCATTTGGTTCAAGCCTTCCGTGCTGTGCGTGGTAGCCGCAACGGGGCATACCGTCTCGCACGGAGCGTTATTACAATGTTGGCAGAGCATGGGTTGAAATACTACTTCGGGGTTTTCCGAAGCTTTCTCCATGGCTTTATAGTCACCATGTTCTCCATCGCTGCTGTAGTAGCGGTCAATACGCAGCCAATGCATTTCGCGTCGCCGGATGACTTCATCCTTCCCGACCATAGCAACGTTGTTCTCCACGTTACAGGCTACAATACATGAGCCGCAACCGGTACACGAATTAAGGTCAATCGACATTCCCCAATGGTGGTCGTTATAGTCATGACCCTTCCACAGGCTTAGCGTTCCCGGATCAACTTTCTCGTCCCATTTGGTGACCTTGGGATAGTCACGACCAGCGCCCGGGTTCTTTTTGAATTCGCTGAGTATCGACTCCTGAATTACGTTTTCGCGACCCATATACGTCTGATGGGTCTGTGTCTGGGCAAGCTGGAATGCTTCAGATGTTGTTGTCAGTGTTACTCCTTCAATGACTGATGTGCTACCCCCGGATCCCTCGAGAAGCGCGTAGGCGTTGACACCAAGGTTTTCGGCCACTTTGCCCACTTTCGTTCTCCCATATCCCAAAGAGATACCGATCGTACCAATTGCTTGCCCTGGTTGAATGAGTACAGGGACTTTTACACTCTTGCCGCCAACGGTCAGCGTGCCATACTGTGTATTGCTTTCTCCGTCGTTCTTGAAGCCGAGCGCTACAGCGTCTTTTTGCGAAACGGTGATGGGATGATCCCAAACGACTTTAGTGATCGGATCGGGTAATTCTTGCAAGAGCGGATTGTTGGCTTGCGATCCGTTGCCCACCGCATAACTTTCGTAGGTAGCGAGCTCCAAACCCGTATTGTCGGCTTTGTACCGTGCAGTGACTGCAGCAGCAGCTGCGTTGACATTGGCAGCGAACGTAGTGACTGAAAAATATTCGGCACCAGGTTCGAGGACACCATCATAAAGGCACTTGTCCCACCAGGATTGGAAGTCCATCCCATCACTATGCTTTGCGTAGTACCATTTTCTCCAGTTTTCCTTCACAAACGTGAAGTAGTCTACTTTGGCCTCTCCAGCCCAAACCAGAAAACTCTCCTGTGCCTGGCGAGATTTGAAAATTGGCGTGATAGCCGGTTGGGAGAGGCTATAGAAGTTTTTCTTCGGCTCGAAGTCATTCCACGATTCGAGGTAATGATGATCGGGAGCCTTGTAAGTTACAGAAGATCCTGTTTCGTCTTCGGTATAGTTCGTTGAAACGGTAATCGCCATGCCCTTCAGGGCAGCCTCCAGTTTGGAACCCATTTGGTGATCATAGACCGGGTTGCAGTTATAAAAAATAACCCCATCAATTTTTCCATTCTCTGCATCATCAATAAATGCCGTCATGGCCTCGTCGTTTCCATTGCGGAAGTTGACCGGCATGGTTGGGATGATCGTTGATCCATAATTCCCCAACATGTCGTTGATTCCGTTGACCAGAACCTGAACTCCCTTGGTGTTTGATCGGGAGACGACTAATGATTTTCCGCGGCTTGCCCAAAGATCCTCTGCTGCCCTATCCAGGTTCGCTACCTTCTCCAATCCGGCAGCCACAGGGGACTTGCCTGCTTTAGCAGCAATGAGGTTATAGAGTTGTGCAACTGCTAATCCGCTTTGCGATGGACGAAGGGGCGTTCTGTAATCTGCGTTTGCACCGGTCAGGCTGAGGTTCGCTTCAAACTGATAGTGACGTGACATCTCGCGGTGATCTTCGTCAATCTTCCGCGTTTCAGCGTACTGCTTTGCAAATTCAATTGGCGACAGCCACGTACCGAGGAAGTCGGCACTAAAACTGACAATAATACTAGCCTTGCTAAAATCATAGGAAGGGATGAAGGCAGAGCCGAACGACTCTTCATTTGCCTTCCTCATTCCATAATGGGAGACCTGGTCATATTGGATATGTTGCGTAGTAGGATACTTGGCTTTGAACTTATCCAGGGCTGCGAACGTGCTCGGACTTAATATAGAGTTGCTGACAATGCGAAGCTGGCCCCCTTTGGCAGCAATCTCGCCAAGTTTGGAGATAACTTCCTTATCAAGGTTCTCCCAAGAATCTGCTTTGTCGGCAATCCGTACACCACGCAGACGAAAATTGTCATACAAGGAAAGCACGGATGCCTCCACCTGGGCGCTGGTTCCCCCCATCGATACAGTTGACAGTGGGTTCCCTTCGATCTTTATGGGGCGACCTTCGCGGGTTTTTACAACAATGCTGCAATAATCTCCTCCATTAATATAGGATGATGCATAGTAGTTAGGAATTCCCGGATCGACGTCGATGGGTTTGTTTACATAGGGGATCGCTTTGCGTATGGGGGTTTCGCAGGCGGCCAGTGAAACCGCAGCCACGCTGAAGCCCATCATTTTAAGAAAATCTCTGCGGGAATGACCAGGATCCTCTTCTACACCAAGGTTGACAAATTCCTTGTCAGCATTCTTAATGTAGGATGGATCATTCTTGAGTTGCTCCAGTCCCTTCCAGTAAGTCTTTTTCGTAGTACCCATATTTGGTCGTTCCTTAATTTATTTGTGTGTGGCTAGAATTCCAGGTAATGATTCAATATCAAACAAAGCCGTTAGTAGTGGCACTTCGCACACTCCAACCCTCCATTATCCTCTACCTTCATCGCACTTTTGCCTTTACTGCTATGCAGCTCTACTAGCTTGTCGTAATATGCGTTGCCCTTGGTATTTACATCTGTCTTACGGTGGCAATCGATACACCATCCCATCGTCAGGAGGTTGTATTGCTTTACAACATCCATCTCCTGGATAGGCCCATGACATGTCTGGCAAATTACTCCTGCCACATTTACATGTTGAGAGTGATTAAAGTAGGCCAAGTCGGGAAGGTTATGAATGCGAACCCATTCGATCGGCTTCGTAACGCCCGTGTACGTTGATGTATTCGGATCGAAACCGACTGCGGCATAGATTTTTTCAATCTCGCCGGTTCCAGTTGTTGTCCCTTGCTTGATCTGAGAATGGCAATTCATACAGATATTAGGTGAGGGGATATTCGCCTGCTTTCCCTTCATGGCGCCGGTATGGCAATAATTACAGTCGATTTCATATTGTCCAGCGTGAATTTTATGGGAGAAAGCAATCGGCTGCTTAGGTTCATAATTTTTCTGAACGCCAATAGAATACAGGCCGTCAATCACGCCCTTGAATGCAATTGTTCCAACGATGAATATCACAAGGAAGACGAACCCCGGACTGCTTGTCACGCTTCCAAAGGTGATCGGTGAATTGACCACCTCGCGGTCCTCTTCGCTGAGCTCTTTTTGATTAAGAAATCTTCTCAATGCATTGACAATGAGAGCCAGGATCACGACCAATAGAATAAGGATAATAACCATTCCAACGAGGATGGAATCGAGGTATGCGGATGGCACGGAAGATCCTCCACCTGCTGCCCCGGCGCCAGCGGCTGCAGGTGCAACTTCCACTTTGGATGCCTCCGCTTTGATGTACGCCAGAATGCTAAGAATTTGCTCGTCCTTATAATTAGAGAAAGCCGTCATCTGGCTCTTATTATACTCCGCGTAGATCTTATTGGCGTACTCGTCGCCCCCGGCAATGACTTTGGCTGGGTTTCTGACCCAATCATAGACCCATTTTACCGATGGAACACGTGTTTCAAAACCCGCCAGAGCAGGTCCAATCAGTTTCACCTTCACCCGGTGGCAAGTCTTGCAATTACCGTTAAAAAGTGCTTCTCCCGCGCTGATTACCGCAGGATCTGAAGGGATGTCCTGAGCCTGGAGAGGAATACTTAATAAGAAACAGACAAGAGCGGGCAAAACACGAGGAAAGAAACAGGAGATAAGGCGCTTCATCATGTGGTTTAGGATTCCGCTTTTTATACGGAGATGTACAAATCTACACGCCAAAGTCATTATTTCAAACATATTTTTGGGCTTTGCCCTTTATGTTTAGCGCATGAAATATGTGTCGTTAACTTGGGAGGTGATCGGCATGCAGCCACATGCCGCTGGCCCCCAAAACACCATTTAGAATGAATTTAAACAGTCAATCCTCGCTCAAACCCCTTCATAATGAGCCCTTTTGAGTTCGTTACAGTATTGATCTCGATTATTCTGGGCCTCGGCATCACGCAGATCATGTCTGGTCTCGCTGATTTGATCCACCAATGGGAGAAAGCGAAGCTCTACTGGCCACACCTGCTTTGGGTTGTGCTGGTTTTTATCCTTCATGTGCAAGAGTGGTGGCTTGTGTACCAATTGAAGTCGATGACGGTCTGGCGTTTACCCTTTTTTTTATTTCAGGTCCTCTATCCAATCAGTCTTTTTATCCTGGCCAGAATCCTCTTTCCATTACCCAACGATGAGGATGCAACAGACATGAGGTCATTCTACTTCAAAAATTACAGAAAACTGTTCATCCTGGTGATGATCCTGTCAATCTTATCCGCGCTGGAAAATATTTTCGTCCATGGTCTTGGAGCCGATGGGTGGATAGTCAATGCTGGAATCTTTGCTACCCTTTTGGTGGCCACCTGGAGCAAATCCATCTCCCCACGGCTCCATCAACTACTAGCTATTTTATTGTTACTCACCATGGTCATTGGGATTTTACTCAATATTGATGAGTGGCTGATCATGGCCTAATGGCAACCTATGGCAGCAAACACCTTCGCCCCACCAGCAACATATTTCCAACCTAAGCTACCTACGCTTTCTACAAGCGCCCATGTTGTCGTTGTAGGAGCCGGCGCATTTGGGGGCTGGACAGCACTCAGTCTGCTTCGAAATGGCATGAAGGTCACACTGGTGGATGCCTGGGGTCCGGGCAACTCCAGGAGTAGCTCAGGTGATGAGACCCGCGTGATCCGGTCAACGTATGGCTCCAATCCGTTCTACTTTGACATGAACGTGCGCGCTGTGGAACTCTGGAAAGAAAATGAGCAGCGCTGGAACAAGAAACTATTTCACAACACCGGAGTACTTTGGTTCTGCTATGAAGCGAGCACACCTGTGGTAGACGATTCCATCCCATTTGCCAAACGGCATGGTATGGACTATGAACAGTTGACGCTTGATGATCTACAGAAGCGTTACCCGCTCGTCAATACCCAGGATCTTCATCACGGCTGGCTTGATCCCTTTGGCGGTTACCTGAAAGCGCGGGAAAGTTGTCTGGCAGTTAATGAAGCATTTGTCAGCGAGGGCGGCACTTTCGTTCAGGCGTTCGTTTCGATCGGCACGATTCAGTCGGGGGCGCTCACCCGGATCAAATTGTCTGACGGATCGACGCTTCAAGCCGATGCTTATCTCTTTGCTTGTGGCGCTTGGCTTGGCCAACTGTTTCCGGAAGTGCTCGGAAATGTGATCACCTGCAGCAAACAGGAGGCGTACTACTTTGGTGTCCCGAAAAACGAGAGCAAAGTCTACGATGCCATGCCGGTGTGGGTGGATGTCGACGGCAAAGATTTTTATTATGGAATCCCCGGAAATGCAAATCGCGGTTTTAAGATCGGCGTTGACCGACGAGGGGAACCTTTTGATCCAACGTCAGGAGAACGTATCTCCAATCCGGAGGTATTGGCTCATGCCAGGGCATTTATCACCCATCGTTTTCCTGGACTAAAAAATGCCCCGCTTGTAGAAAGTCGTGTGTGTCCATATGAGAATTCACCAGACGGAAACTTTTTGTTTGATAAACATCCGGAAGCGGACAATGTAATTTTTTTAGGAGGCGGTTCCGGGCATGGATTTAAGCATGGGCCAGCGCTTGGGGAATGGGTGGCGAGAGTGATGACAGGGGCTAGTTCAAGTCTAAGGTCTAAGGCCTAGGGTCTATGGACGAAAGTTCAAGGTTTCAAGTTATTACTGTCCGGGTAAAATCCAGAAGC
>JANNAZ010000264.1:0-11533 GCA_031384895.1 Cyclobacteriaceae bacterium
CACAGCAGGTGCGCAAAGATGACATAGTGTGCGACCACAACACCTGTAAAGAGCATGGTCAATCCTTCGACACTAAGTTCCAGGGATTCAATGTTACTGGCAAAGACGGCTCCCTTGTACGTGATATAGATCCCCAATGCAATTCGAAAAAGGTCCAGAAAGCCGGGACGATGCGCATTTCCCCAACCTTCGATTCTGGTTATGGCATTCATAGAAGTGGGTTAAGTGGTACATACAAAGTTTACGAAATCATTTAGCGAAAGGCAACTGATGTCTGAAGCACAGCGGCGACTTGTGCGTAATCCGCCTAAAAATGCGGTTAAAGTTGGAAACATTACTGAATCCACATTGATAACAAATTTGCGCCACAGACAAATCGCGCTGGATCAGCAGCTGGCAAGCATGGCTGATTCGTACTTCATTGAGGAAGTTGATATAGGTCTTGCGGGTGTGGAGCTTGAAATAGCGACAAAAGGCTTCAACGGAAAGATTAGCCAATTGCGCAACTTCGTCAAGGTAGATTCTCCTGTGACTTTCACGAAAAGTGAATTCCAGAATGGTATTCATGCGACCTTCCTCGTTCTCCAAGAGTCTTCCCGGGAGTAGAGAGAGTTTCCTTTGGCTTTCAGAAGTAGTAAGGAGTTGAAGCAAGGTGAAGAAGGCGATCAATCGGCTCAGACCTTGCTGGATAGCAATTTGTCGTATGCTCGCTGCAATTGTGGCGGCGACCTCGACAGGAACCTGAAATCCATGTTGACTGGACTCTGCAAAATCCCGGACGGCGTTCAGTTCATTGGAGCTCCAGAGTTCTTTGCCAAAATATTTTTCGTTGAAGTAGAGGGACGTGCTTCGCGCTGTTAATTTCTCTGCATAGTATGCCTGGTCACATCTGAACACGTGGGGCTGTCCGCCACCGATAACATAGATTTCACCTGGCTGAAAGCGGCCAACATAATCACTGGCAATGAGGGTGCCTTCGCCTGCTTCTATCAGCATGATCTGGATCTCTGGATGCTGATGGAGCTGATCATAGAAATAGGGCATCTCATCCACTTGAACACGGACCACTTCATGCTCCGTCTGCGGTACGTTGAAGGCGACCACTCGTTTTGACGCTATTTTAGCCATCAGGTATGAGCATTGAGTAATAAACATGTCAATATAGTACTATAATTGACCATTTTCTGCCAATTCAGCGCATTCCGAAGATGTTACCTTTGACAAAACCAAAAAACTATGTGGAATGGAGTGTACCCGGCGTTGACCACGAAGTTCACCGCTGACGATAAGCTGGATTATCCGTTGTTCGGCAAGAACCTCAAGGCTCAGCTTGATGCAGGCGTTGAAGGCGTTGTATTGGGTGGAACGTTGGGAGAGTCCAGCGTGCTGACCAACGAAGAGAAATTTGACCTGGTGAAGTTCACCATCGATCAGGTTGCAGGCAAAGTTCCTGTCGTGCTCAACATCGCCGAAGGCAGCACACGCGATGCTGTGCAGCTCGCGATCAATGCCGAGAAAGTCGGTGCGAAGGGTCTGATGATGTTGCCGCCCATGCGGTATAAGTCAGATCACCGCGAAACGGTAGCCTTCTACAAAGCTGTTGCCAAGGCTACTCCGCTGCCGATCATGGTGTACAACAATCCGGTCGATTACAAAGTGGAAGTCACACTAGATATGTTCGCCGAATTGGCTGAGATGCCAACCATCCAGGCGGTCAAAGAATCAACCCGCGATGTAAGTAACGTTACGCGGATGATCAATCGGTTTGGTGGTCGCTTCAAGATTCTCACAGGCGTCGACCCATTGGCTATGGAGAGTTTGCAAATGGGTGCTGTGGGTTGGGTCGCCGGACTGGTCTGTGCTTTCCCCGCAGAGACAGTCGCCATCTACAAGCTGGTGAAAGCGGGTCGCATCGAGGAGGCGCGGACGATCTATCGCTGGTTTATGCCGCTACTTGATCTTGACATCCATGCTAAACTGGTCCAATACATTAAGCTGGCGGAAGCGGAAGCAGGTCTTGGATCCGAATATGTTCGGGCACCCCGCCTTATACTTATCGGCGAAGAAAGGGAACGAATCTTGAATGTGATCCGCACGGGACTGGCCAATCGGCCTAAGCTGTCTGACTACAAGAAATTATGAATACCATCAACTTAGGTCAGAAGTTCTCCAAATTCAGCGAACATTGGCATCCCTACATCGTCGCCGAACTTAACAACAACTACGTTAAGCTGGCCAAGCTGAAAGGTGAATTCGTTTGGCATAAGCACGACCAGGAGGACGAGTTGTTTGTCGTCGTGGAAGGCACGCTTATGATGGACTACCGCGACAAGCCTACAGCCGAAGTAGGGCCAGGAGAGATCCTTGTGGTTCCCAAAGGCGTCGAGCACCGTCCATGGACGAAAGATGAAGTCAAGATCATGCTCGTCGAGCCCAAGTCGACCCTTCACACGGGCACAACCATCGTCGCACAAACCGTTACAAATCTTGAATGGATCTAACCATCTCCTGACTCCTGACCCCTATCTCCTGACTCCTGACCCCTAACCCCTAATATGGAAACCAACATCGACAAAATTCTCCGCCAATCGCGTGAGGCATTCTACCACTACCGCAATCGCAGCGGGGTGTCCAAAGCCGCGTTTCTCGAAGCGATTGCCGTTGAGATTGAAGCACTGGGCGATCCGCTAATCCGCAAAGCGATGGAAGAGACCAACCTGCCGGAAGCCCGCCTGATTGGAGAAAGAGGTCGTACGTGTAATCAGCTACGCCAGTTCGCAGCCATGTTAAAAGAGGGTTCGTGGGTGGAAGCTCGTATCGACACCGCACTACCTGATCGAATGCCATTGCCCAAGCCTGACCTGCGCAAGATGATGGTTCCATTGGGACCTGTTGTTGTGTTTGGGGCAAGCAATTTCCCATTTGCATACTCAACTGCCGGAGTTGATACTGCATCTGCATTGGCTGCCGGATGCACTGTGGTGTTGAAAGCACACCCCGCTCACCCGATAACTTCCCGCATGGCTTCAGACGCAATCGCCAAGGCTATTGCTACAAGCGGAGAACATCAGCACGTATTTCAACATGTTGACGACTCTTCGTTTGAAACTGGAAAAATGCTGGTACAGCATCCACTAACCAAGGCCGTTGGCTTTACCGGATCTTTTTCCGGCGGCAAGGCCTTGTACGATTATGCAGCCGCAAGGCCGGAGCCGATTCCCGTGTTTGCGGAAATGGGCTCTATCAACCCTGTCTTTATTCTCCCTGGCGCACTCCAGGCTCGTGGTGAGAAAGTCGCAGAGATGTATGCTGGATCGATCACGCAAGGTGTAGGGCAATTTTGTACCAACCCCGGGCTGCTGTTGTCCATTCAAAGCCCGCTACTGGATTCATTTGCAATACAGCTCGGAGAAAAAATCAGGGCTATAGCTCCTGCCACCATGCTTCACCCGGGCATTGCAGCCAATTACACAAAGAATCGTGAACGGGCCCTGCGAGAGAAAGGGGTGACCCTGATTGCGGAGTCTGCTTCCAAGGCTCAGGTCAACCAGGGAATACCCACCGTCGCTTCCGTCAAGGCAGCCGATTTTCTTAAAAATCCAACATTGGCTGAAGAAGTTTTCGGTCCCTACTCTTTGCTGGTAATTTCACAAACCCGCGAAGAGCTTTTCGCTGCACTCGAAGCCATACCAGGTCAGTTGACGGCCACGATCATTGGAGAGGAAGATGAGCTGAAAGAATATGCCGACTTCATTCAGCGTGTTTCCGATCGGGTAGGCCGCGTGATCATCAATGGTATCCCCACGGGTGTGGAGGTGTGTCCGGCGATGCACCATGGCGGGCCATTTCCGGCGACAACCGATTCGCGGTTTACTTCTGTTGGGATCGATGCGGCAAAGCGATGGGTGCGGCCCTTGAGCTATCAGAATTTTCCGCAGGACCTCTTACCGGCAGAGTTACAGGATCAAAATCCCCTTGGAATCTGGCGATTGGTTAACAACTCCTGGAAGAAGTAAGCAACGGGACCTATGTCAAAAACATTCTTTTGTATCGATGCCCATACATGCGGAAACCCGGTTCGGGTGGTAGCGGGTGGCGGCCCGAATCTCATCGGCAACACCATGAGCGAGAAGCGCCAGCACTTTTTGCGGGAGTATGACTGGATCCGGAAAGGACTGATGTTTGAGCCTCGGGGCCACGACATGATGAGTGGCAGCATCCTTTACCCACCCACTGATCCCGCCAACGATGTGGGTGTGCTGTTCATCGAAACGAGCGGCTGCCTGCCCATGTGCGGTCATGGAACTATCGGCACGGTGACCATTGCCATCGAGCATGGACTAGTGATTCCCAAAACACCGGGTGTATTAAACCTGGAAGTGCCAGCCGGACTCGTGCGCATCGAATACAAGCAGGAGGGAAAGAAGGTGAAGTCAGTAAAAATCCGCAACGTGAAGGCCTTCCTCGCCGCGAGAGACATCACGGCTACTTGCCCAGACCTTGGCGAGTTGACCCTTGATGTCGCTTACGGAGGAAATTTCTATGCGATCGTGGATGTCCAGAAAAACTTCAAAGGCCTGGAGCATTATACGGCTGATCAGCTCGTAAGCTGGAGTCGGGAATTGCGCAAAGACATTAATGAAAAGCACACATTTGTGCACCCGGAGAATCCAACCATCAGCAAGTGCAGCCATATTCTTTGGACGGGAACGCCGATCGATCCGGCATCTACGGCCCGTAATGCTGTGTTTTATGGGGACAAAGCCATCGACCGTTCACCTTGCGGCACAGGTACGTCAGCCCGACTTGCCCAATGGCATGCACGCGGAAAGATCAAGCTTGGTCAGGAGTTCATCCATGAGAGTATTATCGGATCAAAGTTCACTGGCCGAGTGGAGGAAGAGACCTCCTTGGGCAACATACCGGCCATCATTCCAAGCGTCGAAGGTTGGGCCCGGGTGTATGGCTTGAATACAATCACCATTGATCCGGATGATGATCCGTACGCACATGGGTTCCAGGTTATTTGATTCGCTGAAAGAATAGTCATGAAACACATTGGAGTCATTGGAGGAGGTATCGTTGGCCTCAGCTCAGCGTTCTATCTCCGCAAAGCAGGATTCAATGTAACGGTTATCGACCAGGGCGACCTGACAGCAGGCTGCTCCGTTGGCAATGCCGGAATGATTGTCCCTAGCCATTTTATTCCGCTTGCCGCGCCGGGCATAGTGGCAAAGGGTATCCGATGGATGTTTGATTCAGAGAGCCCGTTTTATGTGCGCCCGCGATTAAGTCGTGATCTCATTAGCTGGGGATTGAAGTTTTACCGACACGCCAACCGACGCCATGTGGAGCGAAGTATGCCGGCTTTGAGTGCACTGAGTCAGTATAGTACAGCGCGCTATCGTGAGTGGTCAAAAGAATTGCCATTTGACTTTGGTTTCCAGGAACGCGGGCTGCTCATGTTGTACCATGACGCCGAACTTGAGAAGGAAGAGCAAGAAACGGTGCATCTAGCGCATCGCCTGGGTGTGGAGGCACGCATATTGACACTTGCTGAAATCCAACAAATGGAACCCGAGGTTCTCGTTAGTGCGCGTGGCGGAGTGTATTACCCAGGTGATTCACACCTGATTCCAGGAGTACTCGTCAGAAATCTTATCAACCTGCTTCGCAAACAAGGTGTCACCTTTGAACTGGATTGCACGGTTGAAGGGTTTGTTAAGGAGCGTGGTGCAATTAAAGCTGTAAAAACGAATCGGGGAGAATTTAACGCGGATGCATGGGTGATGGCAACGGGTTCGTGGTCGGGACATGTTGCTTCCCTGTTCGGCCATCGCTTGCCGATGCAGGCAGGGAAAGGGTATAGCTTCACGTTGAACGAAGTTGTCAAGAACGTCCGTATACCCTCCATCTTTCTGGAAGCCCGTGTCGCGGTTACCCCAATGGGGAACGCACTGCGCTTTGGTGGAACGATGGAGATCACGGGGATTGATCACGCCATCAACATGAATCGCGTTCGTGGAATTGTGAATTCGATTTCCAGGTATTATCCTGAGATGAATGTCGCGCTTCCCAAACCTGCAGATGTATGGCATGGGTTACGTCCCTGTTCGCCAGACGGATTGCCGTATATCGGTCAGTCATCGCGTCTGAATAATCTTGTCGTGGCAACCGGTCATTCCATGATGGGGCTAAGTCTGGGGCCTGCAACAGGCATGTTGGTCACTGCGCTTATGCTTGGCGAGCGGCCTGCGGTAGACATATCGCTCTTTGATCCTGGCCGGTTCGATCGATAACGCCTGAAAACAAAAATGTCCCGCCAAATGGCGAGACATTGAATATTCCTAACGGAGTGTAAATCTAGATTAGTCCTCGCGATTGAATCCTCCGCCTTTGCGGAAGCCACCACCGCCACCGTTGCTACGGAAGCTATTGGGGCGCTCTTCACGAGGGCGGGCCTCATTCACCACCAGGCTCTTGCCTTGGAAATCGGCACCATTCAGACTGGTGATGGCCTGGCGAGCAGAGCCGTCATCCGCCATTTCGACGAAACCGAATCCACGGCTGCGCTGAGTGACTTTGTCCATGATGATTTTTGCAGACGTTACTTCCCCGAATGCTGAAAAGTGGGATTTGAGTTCTTCTTCCGTGGCCTTCCAGGGAATGTTAGCTACATAAATGTTCATTTGTACTGTTGAAATTAGTTAATAATTAAGTTCTGTTAATGCAATAATCTCAACTGAAGTACCAAGGAAACCTATGTGCCTACAGAGGCTGATTATCAATTAACCTGGCAAATATAGTGAATTTTTGATTTTGCAAGCCCTGGATCATTGGCAGAAGTCTCTTGGGGGCTGTATTGGCCCTTCTGACGACAGGTTTTGGTCATTTTTTGCCTCCCAGGGCCGATTTTGAAATTTCAAGATCCATTCGAATAGCCTGGCTGTGAAGCCAAAAATTTTGCCAGACTACCGGCAGCGGTGGCCCGTATCTTCGCTTGCAACCAGGGTGTCCAACCCAGGAGCTTGCCAGGAAGGCCAAGAGCCATGCCCGCCCAACGTGTCAGGTCAAACGTGTCGGTGTGGCGTATTACCATGCCATCCTTGAAATCAAATTTGGCTTGGATCCGGTTGTGCACCAGTGCTCCGGTTTTGGAAAACGTATACGTTGCCTCCCAATCGCACGATCCATGCTGTGAATCGGCTTTTACGTTGGAGAAAGTCACAGAAAGATCCCTTGCCGAGGCCACTAACATGTGCCACATCGCTTTAGCCTGCAGCCCTTCAAGATGCGGGAAGGCTGGGTCTGAGAAAACAACCTCCGGGTGGTAACACGCATGCATGCCTTGCCAATCCTTCTGTTGAAAGCTGCTGTAAAACTTTTCGATGACCTCGGTTTCCCTCATGGTTTCTTCTTCCAGGTAAAATCAAAGATATCTGGGCGGGCATAATGGCCGATCACATCGAAATCCATTTTTGCTTTGATGATTTCGCGGTGGTCGATTTCAGTGGTAAGAATTTCTTCTTTCCCATACACAGGACCCGCGAGTATTCTCCCGAGTGGGCTAATAATTACGCTTCCCCCCGAACTGGGGAGCGAGGGATGGTCCACCTGGAGTTTCTTCTGCAAATCAGGTGGGTAATGTTGCCTGGTTAGGTATTGATTGCATCCAAGCACGAAACATCGTCCCTCGCAGGCGATGTGTGTAAGGGTAGCCTGCCAGCTGTCGCGGCAGTCGGCCGTTGGGGCAAGGTAAATGTCGAGTCCTTGCTGGTATAGTGCCATTCGCGCAAGCGGCATGTAGTTCTCCCAGCAGATGAGTCCTCCGATCTTTCCCAATGGTGTATCGTGAACTGTGAGATCCGATCCATCACCTTCGCCCCAGATAATTCGCTCGGCGGCAGTCGGTTTGATTTTACGGTGCCTATGGATCAACCGACCTTCCGGTGAAAAATAGAGCAGTGAACAATATAATGTATCGCTGACAGTATCCCTTTCTGTGACGCCGACTACGACATAGGCTTTGGCTTCTTTCGCCCATTTGGCAAGTTGGCTCGTTTCCTTTCCAGGGACTTCAATTGCACTCTCCCAATAGCGAAGGAACATCTCCCGGCCGTCCGGTGTCCTGCCTCCCACAGTCGTCCCGAAGATCAGTCCCCGTGGATAGCCGGGGATGATAACTTCCGGAAAGAGTATTAGCTGGGCTTTTTGTTTGGCCGCCGATCGGATGAGTTGTCCTATTTTTTGTAGCGTCTTCTGCTTGTCAAAGAATACAGGAGCGCATTGAACGACCGATGCAAGGAAGGGTGACATTGACCGAAGATAGAAATTTGAAAACTAAAATCAATAGGCCCGTTCGATAGTCCCCGCGCCGTAAATTTTCTTTGTGAGGGTTTTGGTATTCCCTTTCAACTTGATGCTTCCTGTTCCATGGATAAACGCATCAGCAGTTGTCATGACATTCAAATCTGCATTTCCGCTTCCACTCAGTGTTATTTTAGCCGACTCCAGCGGGCAGTCAAACCCTTTGACGCTACCGCTTCCACTCACCACCGCCGTAAGGGAGGTGGCATAACCACGCAGCGTTAGGTTGCCAGATCCACTTACTTCTGCAATCACACCATTGCCCTTAATGTCTACATCCATGCTGCCACTGCCCGATACTCCGAGCGTGATTTGGTCAGAAGAAATCGAATTTTCCGACACGAGTTTGCCAGCGCCATTTACCTGGAGATCGGTAACGCTCTTCATGCTGATGTAGACTTTCATGGTGGGATTCAGCTTGATGTCATCAATCTTAGACCAGATGCTCTTGTTTGTGGTTTCAGGCTTTCTCTCCACATTGATCATCAAGATGCCATTCTCAACTTTGAATTCGGTCAGCTCAAAAATTTCCGTCAGCGCCTCAACAACAACTTCCTGTTTATTGGTTTGTTTGAGCATGACTGTATAATTCGAGTTAACATAGATAGCTTTGAATTCTGCGACTTCAAGTGTCTTCTTCGTGGTTTGGGCAAATGCAATGGATGCAGCGGAAAGCAGCAAAAGAGAAATGACAATTAGCGTGAGTAGTAGATTGATTTTTCTCATATGCTTAGGCTTTAAGTCAAACGGTTGCACTTCTGGTTAACGCAATCGTAATCAGGCTGTTAATCTACGAACGCCTTGTGGTCAATTGCAACTGTCAACAGGAATTTATGAGGCTAAAGCCTTGGTTTGCGAAAGATCAGTCGGTAGATGACGATAAAAATCGCCAGACCGATGGCAAGTACAATTCCGACTTCCGGGGTAACGAGGGAGGCGCCGTTCATGGGGTGTAGGGTGTCAAGCGTTTAGTCAAAACCGTATTCTCACCTGAAATTTAACATCATTTCTTGTATTCCCATTGATTTCTTCCCCCGCCGAACCGATGGTGGTTCGGTCGGCATACTGGGTTCGCGACCATCGGAACCAGAAATCGACTTGCCGCGAGAAGGAATAGTGGAGCAGTAGGTAATTTCGGACACCTAAACCCTCATAGGCCGGCAATGATGTGGCCAGCCAAACATCCTTTTCGTACACATATTGCCGGTTATCGTAATCATCCGTGTCAAACAATGCATACCGCAGCGACACAGACCAGCGCGGTCTTTTGAGGGTAACATCTTGAACAAAAGCGACGCCCCGGGTAGTGATCCCACCCAACTCATACTGGCTTGCCTGCACCCGGGTTTTAAACGATAGATTAGAAACCGTAGAAAAATCACAGCTGATCCAAACATTCCGCTTAACACCCGGGTCGGTCGCATATAAGATCGTTTCACCAGACAGGTTCCTGACTTTTGTCTCTTCTCTTGCTTGTACAAAAATGGATATGGCACGCGATGGGTTATAATTCAAACGGACCATCCACTCGGATCCTTCGGAAGGCTTATACATGCGGTAACGAAGCCAGGGAAATTGAAACACATCCAGGTAACCTGTAAGAGAGACTCTTCTGTTAAAAGAATATTTTGCGCCCCAATAGAGACCTTGTTCATTCTGTGGTGTTGAGCTTTCCGCAAAAGCATTTGCATAATCTGCGAAATAATTAGAAGAAAAGTTTCTGTAGAGCCAGGACATTTCCAACTTGCTCGTGAGGCTGCCCAAAATTCCTGCCGTGACAGCGTCGCCATTTTTCAACGTATGTGCGAACTCGCTGAAGAAGGTGACGTTTGCCCAAGTTGCGTTAGCGTACCCACCAACATTGACGTACGAATTTCCCTGGAATCGATGTTGATTGTAGGGTGTCGCTAAAGGAGTAAGCCCAACATCAAGGGTCTTCTCATAGGTGATAAGCCCTGCATCGATTCGCTGGTGGTGGAACTGAAGGATCATTCCGATATCACGGTCGCCTACCTGTTTCTGTGACAGGAGTTCTTGCGGCGTTCGATGGAGCCCTGAGTTTAGCATGGAGGATATGCGTGGCTCATCCACGTCCAGGGTTGCGTCGCGTTTCTTATAGGAAAGGAACGCATGAATCCGAAAATGCTCAACTAGCTTAATGGTTGTGGCCACGCCTCGTAGATAAAGACTTTCGCTAGCTGAGGTATAGGGAAGGAATCCCAGGTTACTTCGCCGTATGCCTGTGATTGCCTCCGCGCTTTTCCCCAGACCAAAAACGCTCCCCAGTTGGAGACCCTGTCCGAACTGGCATTGGAAATCACCGAGGATTAGATTCTCGAGCCGCCCCTTTTTTATCAACTGGATGTGCCAAGAGTAAAAATCAAAGCCTAATTTTTGCATCGAAGGGTTCCACGTCAGCGATTCGCCTGGATCTTTCTCCGCTGTAAAACCCAAGCTAAAGTCATTCGTACGCGAGGTCCTGTACCGCAGGTAATATTTGTTGGGTGACCCAGCGTAACGATGCGCTGAGTCGACAAATTCCGTATACCCCTTCTTCGTTTCGAGTGTGCGCTCGTAGCGAACAACAAAGTAGGTGTTGTCTGATCGGGCAATGCGCTGCAGCAGACCCTTGCTCACCTGAGTGCTTGGATCATGGATCGCCGCAAAGGGAAGGATCCGTCGTAAGGTGGTCGGGCTCCACTTGGGGATGGCTTGGAGCTCCAGGGTGCTCAGGAGTGGGCCCAGTTTTGATCGATAATCAATGAAGGCGTTAATTTCCTCTTCGTTCAGAATCATTCCCGCGCGAAGTTGTTCGCGTGTCACGGCGTTCATATCAATCGGGTTTTCGAGGAGGTGAGCCAAGGTTTCATACAGTTCGTCATAGCTCAGGTCTGCCTCGGCTGTGGCAAGAAGTTCATCCGCAAGCTGATCGAGGATATCCTGCTTATCGATAATTTGTTGCGAGGCGCAGGGCCATGTAATCAGGAGTAGCGTCGAGAGGAGGAGGATTTTCATTTGGCCTTTGAACTTGCCAGCCGGTACGTTGCTGATGCCTGATGAGCGAAGCCAAGCACATAGCTGAACTTTGTGCCGAAATCAAAATTTGTCCGCCGGGTGTGTGCGCCAAGTCCAACAAAGAGGGCCATCGGGTTCATGTTGAAGCCGC
>JANNAZ010000273.1:0-5987 GCA_031384895.1 Cyclobacteriaceae bacterium
TGGACTTTTCGGTTTGGCCGCTTTTGCCACCGAGCAGCGCAGCAAGGAGATCAGCATCCGAAAGGTTATGGGTGCAACAGTCCCTGGTCTTGTCCTGCTCATCACCCGCGATTTCTCCCGTCTTGTCATCATTGCCTTCATCATCGCCGCGCCATTGGGATGGTACTTTATGAACAATTTCCTGGAGCGCTATACCTACCGGATTGACGTGCCGATATGGGTATTGCCGGTAGCCGGGCTGTCTGCACTCTTGCTTACGGTGGCCATTGTAAGTTCGCAGGCGCTGAAATCTGCTGTGGCGAATCCATCGCAGGCATTGAGGAGTGAGTGAATTATGTGGTGATTTGGTGATGTAGTGATGTGGCGGTCCGTCACTTTTGAAATTTTGAATGAGGAATTACTAAATATCACGTAACTAATTATTGAATTAACAGGTAGTCACTAAAACTATTTCATCGACTGCACGCTCTCCTTCAAAACACCAAAGCCATGCTTAAGAGTTATTTTGTTATAGGAATCAGAAATCTACTGAAACAGAAGTTTTACGCCCTGATCAAGATCCTGGGGCTGGCGTTCGGTTTGGCGGCGAGTATGATTATCTAACTGTATGTGCAGGAAGACCTCTCCTATGACCGTTTTCATCCCAATTATGAACGGATTGTCCGCGTGCTAACCATTGATCAAGCGGAGGGCGTTAGCAGCAAACTGGTTGGGGTTACTCCACCCGCATTGGGGCCAGCTGCGAAGGCAGAAATCCCCGAAGTGGAAAATAGTGTCCGGCTGCTCAGGGGTGGAAGACTCGATCTTACCTACGAGGGCAACTTGTTGAAATGTGACGCCGGGTTTCGTACGGAGTCTTCCTTCTTCGAAGTTTTTGGGTTTACGATCCTGGAGGGAAAGAAAGTGGGCACCCTCGATGAGCCGAATACCATTGCCATCACACAAAAGCTGGCCAAGCGTTTGTTCGGAACGGATACCCCTATTGGAAAGGTGGTAAAGCTGAACCAAACAACTGAGCTGCATGTCGTTGCCCTGGTGGCCGACCCACCGGCCAATTCTCACCTGCAGTTTGACCTTCTTCGCTCCATTACCCCAGGGCAGTCTGATACGGGCTACCAACAGTTTCTGCAGTCATGGCAGGGCATCAGCGCGCATACCTATCTCCTGCTCGATCAAGTTCCGGACATTGACAGGTTGAACGAAAAACTGAAGGAACTAAATAAAAAGAATAATGGTGTTGTGTATTTTGTTCCCGTCACTCAACGTCTTCAGGACATTCACCTGAAGTCCAAGGAAATCCTATTCGAGACGAACAGCAACAAGTCAGATTTGCTCAATGTCTATGTGCTTTCAACCATTTCATTTCTCATCCTCCTGTTGGCGTGCGTCAATTTCATGAACCTCGTTACCGCCAAATCAGCGGGTCGTGCGAAAGAAGTTGGCATGCGCAAAGTTATCGGCGCAGCACGTCCCCAGTTGATTTTCCAACACCTCGCAGAATCCCTGTTGGTTACCTTGTTTTCCGCGCTGGTGGCCATGGCCATCGTCTTCGCCATAACGCCGTTGTTAAACAGCCTTTATCAGCGCTTTGCCGATCCATTCATTCTACTTCAGCCGATCAATATGCTGTACTTCCTTGGGCTCATCCTGGTTGTTGGTGTAGCTGCCGGGATCTACCCTGCATTTGTTCTCTCTTCATTCAAACCGATTCTCGTATTGAAAGGTGCTTTCAAAAGTTCATCGCAGGGAACTCAGTTGCGCAAGGCTCTTGTCGTGCTTCAGTTCACTATCTCCATTGCACTCATGGTCGGTACCGGTATTGTCTATCAGCAAATGGACTTTATCTACAGCACAGATCTCGGATATTCCCGCGACCAGGTAATTACATTGGCCCTCAGTGGCCCAGCCACCCAAAAGGCCACCCTACTCAAGGAAGAACTCCTGCGCAATCCAAACGTCGAGTCTGTCGGAACTACCTCAACTCAAATTGGCCAACAAGTCGGAAGAACCGGTATTATCCCAGAAGGGTTCCCGGCTGACGCAAATTTCATAACGAGCGTTATGAATGCAGATGAAACATTCATTCCAACCATGGGAATGGAAATGATTGCAGGGCGAAATTTTTCCGTTCAGTTCGAAGACTCTCTAAGTATGATTATCAATGAGGAATTGACGCGGTTGTTAAAGTGGGATAATGCCGTAGGCAGGAAGATCAGCCTCAGCACAGGTCCAAATCCGACAGACGTCCAGGCCTTTACGGTGATTGGGGTAGTTAAGGACTTCCATTTTGCCACCTTGCGCCATAAACTGGAGCCTATGTTCATACTCTTCAGTCGCAACAATGGATCAGTGGCTATCAAAGTGAAAGCTGAAGGAATAAAGGAAACCCTAACATCTGTAGAGGCAACATGGAACAAGGTTATTCCCGGGTCGCCTTTTGAATACAAATTCCTTGATGAAGAGTTTGCGGTACTTTACCGAAATGAACAGGCCTTCGCCATGATGTTCACGCACTTCACCGTATTGGCAATCTTGATTGCCGTGTTGGGGTTGTTTGCACTTTCTGCCTTCACGACGGAGCAACGAAAGAAAGAGATAGGCATTCGTAAGGTTCTTGGTGCTGGAAATACAACGCTCTTTGTCACACTGTCTTCTCAGTTTGTCCTCTTGATTGGCGTGGCCTTTGTTCTGGCAAGTTGTATCGCATACTATGTGATGAGCGCCTGGCTAACCGATTTTCAGTACAGCATCAACATCGGGCCCGCAATTTTCGTTGTCGCTGGCATTGCATCGTTGCTCGTTGCCTTGTTGACCATCAGCTATCAGGCTGCACGAGCGATTTTGAGTAATCCGGTTGATGCGTTGCGGATTGAATAGTGGATGGTAGTGGGTAGTGGTCAGTAGGTAGTGGTTAGTGGTTAGTGGATAGTGGATAGTGACCAGTATCCGGTTGCTAGTCCCCAGTGTCCCATACCTAGTATCCAGCACCCAGCACCCAGTTCCCAGTACCCAGTACCCAGTTCCCAGTTCCCAGCACCCAGTACCCAGTACCCAGTTCCCAGCACCCAGTTCCCAGCACCCAGTTCCCAGCACCCAGCACCCAGCCCCTAGCACCCAGTTTCTTCTCCTTTCGTGCAACCCACTGGGCCGAAAATCAGTCTAAATACAAAATACCCCACCAGTTTATGCTCAACAACTACCTGAAAATCCTCTTCCGCGGGTTTATCCGCAATAAGACGTTCAGCATCATCAACATTCTCGGTCTCTCGGTGGGGTTGACTTGCTTCCTACTGATCGCCCTTTACGTGGTGGACGAGTTTTCTTTTGAGCGGCACCAGGACAACCTTGACCGCATATATATGGTCACCACCGAGGCGACATGGGATGGTCAAACGCAGAAGTGGACGGGGGTACCCAATGCGGCAGCGCCCACCATAGCCAAGGAAATCCCGGAAGTGGAGAAGGCAATCCGGGTCTTCAATCACGAATTTGGCAACCTTGCTTTTGTTTCAACAGAGACTATAAAGTCGAGTGAAAAAATATTCGGTTGGGCCGATCCGGAGGTTTTTGACGTGCTGAGCTACACGTTTATTCTGGGCGATCCTGCCACAGCCCTCACACGCCCCAATACGGCGGCCATGAGTGAGTCGGCGGCCAGGAAATACTTTGGTACGACAGAAGTAATCGGCAAGACCATTCAGGTTGACAAATTCGCACCACTTGAAATTACCGGTGTCTATCTCGACCCCCCTGCCACATCAAGGTTCCAGTTTCCTATCTTGGGCTCGTTCCATTCGCATTACTTTGGAGAAGAAAAAAGTCAATCCTGGGGTAATGCCAGTTTTGAGACGTATTTATTACTAACGCCCGGCGCTGACCCCGTGGTTGTAGAAAAAAAGATCGCCGACCTGATCAAGCGGGTCGTGCCTGCCGACAACCAGTGGCTTACGCTGCGCCTCATGCCCCTCAAGGATGTTTACATTTATCTGGGTGACATCCAGGAGTTCGCCAACCCGCTGGGGAAACGGGGCGACATCAATCAAATCCGAATTCTCATGGGCCTTGGAATCATTGTGATTCTCATTGCCGCCTTCAACTACATGAACTTGTCCACGGCGCAATCGCAGCGTCGGTTCAAAGAGATCGGTATCAGCAAGACCCTCGGCGCAACAAGCAAGCAGCTCGCAAGGCAGTTCTATACAGAGACAGCGGTATTTGTATTGATCGCGCTGGTCGTTAGTGTCTTTCTCGCGGGGCTTTCCCTCCCCCTATTCAACTCGTTGACAGGGAAATATATCACTGCCTCATTTCTTCAGAGTCCCTGGTTCTGGGGAGCCCTAGCCGCCACGTGGCTGATCTTGAGCGTCCTCTCCGGATTCTATCCAGCAATTTACCTTTCCTCATTTTCACCCAAGCGTGTGTTGAAGGCAACGCCCGAAGCCGGCGGCGGTGTCACGCTGCGCAAGGGCCTGGTTGTAGTTCAGTTTTCGGCGTCGATTGTACTGATCATCAGCGCGATCATACTTTATCAGCAACTGACGTTCATGCGCAACAAGAAACTGGGATATCAGCCCGAGCAAGTAATCGCCATCCTTACCACAGGCACGGAAAACCGCGAACAAGTAATGTCCCTGAAGGCAGCACTCGAGCAGATGCCAGAGGTAGTCTCCGTTGGGCGGGCCCAATCATTCCCAGGCGGCGGTGCCAGCGGGCGATCCATTCCACCCCTGAGTGGAGTGGGCGAAGGCAAGGCGCTGAGGACTGTGCGGGCCGACTTCAAAGCCATTGAAGTGCTTGGCATCCCGTTATTGGCCGGCACCACCCTCCCGGAAATAAAATCTGCGGAAGACACTACAGTACAAGTGATCCTCAACAAAGCAACAATCGATTTTCTGGGTCTTACACCGGAAGAAGCCGTTAACCGCAAGGTGACCATTGCTGGTTTTGGTCCGGGGCCGGTTGAGATTGTCGGCGTAATGGACGACTTCCATTACGCATCCATGAAAGAAGAAATCGGAGCCTACTGTTTTCACAATGCAAGGACGGAGGGTCTTAGTTATCTGTTAGTGAAAGTAAAGGCAGGCCAGCTTTCAGAGACCATGCGTGCACTTGAGGCCACCTACAAACGCATTGTGCCCAGTGCATTTGAGTTTACTTTTCTCGAGCAACGGCTGGAGACCCTGTATCGCACGGAGGAGCAGCTGGCCGAAGTCATTCTCATATTCGCAAGTCTTGCCATCTTCGTTGCGTGTCTCGGGTTGTATGCGTTGGCTGCCTACACCACGGAGCGGAGAACGCGTGAGATCGGCATCCGTAAAACCCTGGGTGCCTCGGTGATGCAATTGACGAACATGCTTTCCAAAGATTTTATCCTACTGGTGCTCATTTCTTTTGCCATTGCGGTGCCTCTGGGATATTATCTAATGTCACAGTGGTTGCAAGGGTTTGCGTATCGTGTGGATCTTAACCTCTTCATCTTTGCCGGAGCAGGTATCTTGTCTTTGCTGATTGCCTGGATCACCGTGGGGATAGAGTCGGTGAAGGCTGCGTTGATGAACCCGGTGGAGTCGCTGCGGTCGGAGTAATTATATGGTGATTTGGGGATTTAGTGATTTGGCCCGAACCGCCAACATTGTTTATGCGCCATAGCTGGGGTGAAATTCAAAATCAAAGTCTTATCTTCGTTTTGCGTGTGAGTAAAGGTGAACGTTTGCTCCCGGTCGATCTTGCCAGCCTGTCTTTTCATGTGTATTAGTCGTTAAAAAGGTCGAAAATCTAACATCGGAAAGAAAGATTGGTGTAAGGGGTTGATTTTCAGGGAGATTAATTGAGGGAGAAGGGAGGAGAAGCACGGTGTGTCGTGCTGATTGTGTGCAGTCTTGTTGCTGAATAACACCAGCCAGGTATCGGTATGTGCGTCACGCCACCAACAAACGGAATTTCTTTCATTCACATGTGCGGCCTGGTTTTATGCTGCCCGGTAGCTG
>JANNAZ010000279.1:0-2011 GCA_031384895.1 Cyclobacteriaceae bacterium
GCTGGCGCAATACGCCGCCATCAACGTGGTACTCTCCATGATCGCTATCTTTGGACAAGGGATGATCACAGTATATTCCCTGATTGGTATTGGCTTCTTCATGTCTATCATGTTTCCCACCATATTCTCCATGGGCATTCAAGGGTTGGGAAATGAAACCAAGACCGGCTCCAGCCTGATTATCATGTCGATTGTGGGTGGTGCTTTGCTGCCGCCGTTGATGGGATATGTTTCGGATCTCACCGGTGACATCCAAAAAGGTTACTTTATTCCGATGATGTGCTTCACTATCATCTATTTTTATGCCTTGAAAGGCTGGAAATCAGAAGGGATTAAAACCGCATGAGTATGAAATGGGAATTCAATTCAAAGTATCCAACCATTGATGACCTACGACGGAAGGCGAAGAAGCGTATCCCAGGGTTTGCATTCGAGTACCTTGACGGCGGCTGCAACGAGGAAGTAAATTTGCATAAGAACACAGCAGAACTACGCGAAGTGGAGCTCGTTCCAAACTACCTCGCCAATCAGACGCAGTTCAACATGCAGACCGAGTTATTCGGGCATGTCTACGACGCACCCTTTGGTGTGGCCCCGGTTGGTCTCCAGGGTCTGATGTGGCCTCGTGCGACAGAAATTCTAGCCACGGCTGCTCATCATCACAACATCCCCTTTATCCTCAGCACGGTAACGACGGCTTCCCTTGAAACTGTCAGCGAGCTAACACAAGGGAAGGCCTGGTTCCAGTTGTATCATCCAGCAAAAGATGAACTTCGCGATGACATACTCCGCCGCCTCGAAGCTGCCCATTATCCGGTATTGGTGCTCCTCTGCGATGTACCATCCTTTGGTTTTCGCCCACGGGAGGTTCGCAATGGATTGTCCATGCCGCCGGAGATGACGGCGAAGAACATGGGGCAGATCCTGTTCCGACCCCAATGGGCACTGCAGACGCTAATGGCAGGCACACCGCAATTTGCAACGTTGAAGCCGTACATGGGTGGCAATCTCAACATAAAAGGACTCGGCGCATTCATGAATGCAACGTTCAGCGGCCGTCTCACGGAAGAGAAGATCAAACCTATCCGCGACCGATGGAAGGGAAAGCTGGTGCTCAAAGGCGTTGCCAGCGATGCCGATGCGGCGATGGCTGTGCGCTTAGGCTTCGATGGAATGATCGTCTCTAACCATGGTGGTCGCCAGATTGACGTAGGACAATCAGCAGTACAATCGATGATCCCTTTGGCGGAGCGCTACAAGGGCAAAATCAAGATCATGATGGATAGCGGTATTCGTTCGGGGCCGGATGTAGCACGGGCATTGGCCCGCGGGGCGGAGTTTACATTTCTGGGGAGAAGTTTCATGTATGGCGTCGCGGCGTTGGGAAGCAAGGGAGGTGAACACACGATTGGCTTGTTAAAAACACAACTGCAGCAAGTTATGGAGCAGGTTGGATGTGCAACGACGAAGGAGTTGGGCGGGCATTTGGAAAAGGCTGTAACACGGAGTTTCACGGAGGCGGCACAGAGAAACACGGAGAAATACTGAAGAGGCTGTAACACGGAGTTTCACAGAGGCAGCACGGAGGATCACAGAGAAATACAAATGCACTATCTCAGCGGGTCCTCAGTGCTACTTCAAAATCAATACTCAAATTCTCTGTGCAACGCGGTGCAGTCTCCGTGCTACGCTGTGGAAAGCTTTACTACTTCGAGAGATGATATCGTTTATAGTTAATAATGCACCATTAGCTATCGCTGCTAATAACATCAATTAATATTCATTCTAGTGACCATCATGATATCAAGAACAACTGCAAGACACTATTTAATGCACTCCTTAATTACCGTTACGCTTTTATCAGTATAAAGTGCTTGTCAAAAAACATCAGAATCAGAGAAATCACCAGCCGATAGCCCAACCATCTCGGCAAATACGGTTCATTTTGCAGCAAACTCGCAGTTAAAACAGCGTTTAATAACGGCACCTGTAATTTCTTCCCAAGAGAATA
>JANNAZ010000280.1:0-20173 GCA_031384895.1 Cyclobacteriaceae bacterium
TGAGAAAGGCCCGGGCTGGGGAGGAAGTGGTGATTACAGAAGCGTTGTCCAAGGTCATGAAATCACCCAGTGATATGGTGATGTCCAATATCTCAACGGCAACGGGTGAGTATGCAAAGAAGCCGGTGTCACGCGCTGTGCAAGGTTTGGTTACCTACGATACGCGGAGCATCCATACCATCCCCGCACGGGTGGGAGGCAGGTTGGAAAAGGTATTGCTGAAGTATGCCTTTCAGCCGGTACACAAAGGAGATAAAGTGGCTGAGATCTACAGCCCTGAGCTACTCACCGCGCAACGGGAACTGCTGTATCTCCTCGAAGCCGATAAAGATAATATGGCGATGATTGATGCGGCCAGAAACAAGCTCTACCTGCTTGGCGCCACGAGCGATCAGGTCGATAAGATTGTCGCTCGCAAAGAGGCCATGTACACGTTTTCCCTCTATAGCCCCTATGAGGGCTACGTCATCGCTAATGATCAGCGCGAGCTGTCGACGGTAACACCGGTAACCTCATCTTCTTCCGCAATGGGTACCGGGATGGGTGGCGATTCGCGAGGTACGACCAAGCCATCCAAATCCATGAGCGCTACTCCTTCCGAGTGGATGCGGGAAGGAATGTATGTTTCTGCCGGCCAGATGCTCTTTACCATCGTCGACCCTACGGCACTGCGTATCGAACTGGACTTGCCGGCGACGGAGACAGGGAAGGTGATTGATGTTCAGGATGTTATTGATCTCGACCTCGGAAGCCAGGGAAGGATTCAGGGAAATGTTGATTTCGTGCAGCCCTTCTTTAGCGAAGGCGCGGAATTTATCAAGGTCAGGGTGTATGTACGGAACACCGGTGAACTCCGGATTGGGCAACTTGTGCGCGGAAAAGTTGTTATGGATTCGGTGGAAGCCTTATGGATTCCCCGGAAAGCGGTATTGGATCTTGGTCAGGGAACCATCGTCTTTGTTAAGGAACGTGGTGTTTTTATACCAAAGACGGTGAAGACGGGTACCCGATCGGGAGAATGGGTAGCGATCAACCAAGGGTTATCCTCTTCCGATGAGTTCGCTACCAATGCCCAGTACCTGGTAGACAGTGAAAGTTTTATCAAGAGAAAATAATATGATGAAGTCATTGATAGCTATTGGCATAGTCAGTGCGCTGATCCTGGGTTGTTCTTCGGGGACACCAAAGGATGAACACGCCGGTCATGTTCCCGCTGAGTCCGAACCTGCAGCGCAGTATACATGCCCCATGCACCCGCAAGTCATCCAGGATAAGCCGGGAAGCTGCCCGGTCTGTGGCATGGACTTGGTGAAGGTTTCGAAAACCAAAGAAGGCCGGGCGGACCTCATGCTGAGCGACAGCCAAATGAAGCTGGCAAATATTTCGGTGCAGGATGTGACGACCAGTACGGTGGGCCAAGCGCTTGTCATCAATGCCAGGCTTGCGGCCAATGAAACCCTGACCGAAGCGATCAGCAGCCGCTCGGCGGGGAGGATTGAGAAATTGTGGATCAAGGAAACGGGCAGAATGGTCCTTGCCGGTGAACCCTTGTATGAAATGTACAGCGAAACACTACTGACCCTCCAGCGAGAGTACTTGTTGGCAGAAGAACAATTTATTGCGCTGGGGGCCAGCGAACCCCGGTATGCTTCTTTTCTGGAGGCATCGAAGCGCAAGCTCCTGTTATATGGTCTCACCCAGCAGCAAATCGAGAACCTCGGTAGATCAAAAACCATTCAACAGCGTATCACGTTCCTCGCCCCTTCGGACGGAATTGTTTCGGAGATCGCAGCGAGTGAAGGTCAGTATATTGAAGAAGGGGCGTTGCTGTATCGCCTGGAGAACATTAGGCAGCTGTGGGTCGAAGCAGAGTTGTATCCTGACGAGTCCGCATACATCAGGACGGGTGACAAGATCACCGTCCGTGTTACCGGAACGGATTTACCTTCGCTGGAGGCCCGCGTGATTTTTCTTAGCCCCGAGTACAGGACCAACACACAAATCACGGTGATGCGCGCCGCGATCAAAAATCCGGGCATGCAGCTCAAACCTGGTATGCAAGCCCAGGTACACTTTACGCACTCCGCCCATTCGGCTATCGCAGTACCTACCGATGCGGTGATTCGCGATGGAAAGGGAACGCATGTTTATGTCGAAATTGGCACGCATACGTTCCAGCCACGGATGGTCACGACCGGGATAGAGAATGTTGACCAAGTTGAAATCATCCAGGGACTGAAGGAAGGCGAGCGAATTGCTGTTACCGGTGCCTACCTGTTATACAGCGAGTATATTTTGAAAAAGGGAACCGATCCAATGGCTGGTCATCAACATTAACGTATGAAACGACGAGCATTCTTCCGATCGACAGGTTTATCTATTCTCCAGGGATGGATGGGCACCTCGCTTCTTATTCAGGCCTGCCATACCGAGGAGGACATGATAGGACAAGTCAACTGGATCGTTTCTGGGAACTTTACCCAACCGCTGCATCGTCCTGCCACGGTGGGAGGCAATGTTCAGCTAACGGCCCAAACAATTCAGGCAACCATGGCGGGTGGGACGACAACGCCGGTACTGTCATACCAGGGTGAACTGCTTGGGCCAACCATTGAAGCCATGAGCGGAGAGACGGTTCAGGTTCTGCTGCAAAACAATCTCTCCGAGCACACGAATATTCACTGGCACGGATTGGTGCTTCCTGAAGACATGGATGGACACCCTCGGGATGTATTCGAGGCCGGAAGCAGCTATATATATAGTCTACCCATACAGCAACGCGCCGGCACGTACTGGTATCACCCACACCCTCATGGCGCAACGGCCAAGCAGGTGTTCATGGGTTTATGCGGAATGTTTATCGTGCGCGATAGCGAGGAGATGGCATTGAATCTCCCTTCTGGTTTTGATGAAATCCCGGTGATCATCCAGGACAAGCGGTTTACCGGTGCGGCACTGGATTATTCTCCCACGCCGGATGAAATCATGACAGGATACCTTTGTGAGCACATCACCGTAAACGGTGTGTATTCGCCGTTAGCCGCCGTTTGCAAAGGATGGACACGATTGCGGGTCTTGAATGGTTCCACCGCGCGCGTGTATAACCTGGGCTTGTCCAACGGGGACTCCCTTCATATCATCGGATCAGACGGTGGGCTGTTGGCGACACCCAGGAGTGTAGCTAGTCTGATGCTGGGACCTGGCGAACGGGCCGACGTCATGGTTAATTTCTCTGCACTGTCCATCGGACAGGAAGTCCATTTGGTGAGTCATAAGTTCACTGAATTTGGCCAACAGGGACGGCAGTATTTTTCTATCCTGAAGTTTGTCGTAGAGCGGGAAGCAACTTCGGTGAATACCCTGCCGGCGACGTTGTCAAACCTTCCGGTCCTTTCGGCGGCGACGGCTATCCGTACACGACGGTTTGATATTTCGTTATTGGTCGAAGGCACGGGCCCCATGGGAAGCCACTCCATCAACGGTAAAGTGTTTGAGATGGAACGGGTTGATGAAACGGTGGAGGCGGGCACGACGGAGATCTGGGAATTTGATAATGCGAAGGGTGATGAAATTCACCCGATGCATATTCATGGCGTACAATTCCAGGTGTTGGACCGCACAGGTGGCCGGGGACAGTTGACCGCTGCAGAGTATGGCTGGAAAGACACGATTCTGGTGATGCCCTTTGAGCGCGTTAGCGTAATCATGACCTTTCCCTCGTACACGGGTACGTTTGTTTTCCATTGTCACAACCTAGAGCACGAAGACGATGGAATGATGTTGAACTACAGAATAATCTAAACCCTATACAAAATGAAGATGAAAAACGGAATAATGATGATTTGCCTGGTTCTCGGTAGCTGGACAGCCATGGCACAGCACGACCACACAACGCCCAGCATGCCAGACAAGACTACGCAAGCGACTGCTGCTTTCAAGGATGCGGCACTGGGCGCGACTTTTGAGGCCTATGACCAATTGAAGAATGCCCTGGTGACCTCAAATGCAGAGGATGCAAAAAAGGCTGCTGACAACCTTGTGGTGGCCGCTCAATCGGTAAAAGGGGCCACTGCGCTGAAGGAGGCTTCGGCCAAACTCGCCGCGTCTTCTGATCTGCGCGAGCAGCGTACCCTGTTTAGTGGCGTGAGCAATGAAATGGCGCCGCTCGTCAGGGATGGAAAGCTCGCTGGAGGAATGCTCTATATTGACTACTGTCCCATGGCAAACGGCAACAAAGGCGGCTATTGGCTTTCTACGAAAGAAGAGATAAGGAATCCTTACTTTGGCGACCGTATGTTGAAGTGTGGTTCTGTCAAGGAAGTGATTCAATAGCCATTTGCCGGAATGTGGCCCGTGATTTCATAGCCGGCGGTTCAAATTGTTAGTAACTTCTTATTAGTTTTCGACCTGTTAAAACAATACGCAAAAACAAATACCAATGAATAGTAACACAATGATTCGGATGATCGCAGCAGGAGCAGCAGTCATCCTCTTCGCCCAGTGCGGCGGTGGCAAGAAAGAAGAGGCTTCAACGGAAATGGAGCACGCCTCCGGCACCGAGGCGGCGGCCGGACCCACAGCTCCCCAGTTTGTTGTGGACAAGACTTTCAAAGACCAACTGTCGATGGTTTTTGTTTCATACATTAAGATAAAGAATGGATTTGTAGAATCTGATCCTGTCATAGTAAGTGCTGAAGCAGCAACCTTGAAAAAAATTCTTCGGGCTATGGACACCAACATGCTTTCAGGTGCTGCGCTGAACGATTGGTCGAACTACACGGGAAACTTGGACATGGCGCTGGCGGAAATTGTGGGATCCGGCGACATCGAAGCGCAGCGGACGGCCTTTAGCGCGTTAACGGACAACGTATACAAGGGCATCAAGGCATATGGACTGGGAACAGGCATAGCCTATTATGATTTCTGTCCTATGGCTTTTAACAACCAGGGTGCATTTTGGCTCAGCGACAACAAGGAAATTCGCAATCCCTATTTCGGCGACAAAATGTTGACCTGCGGGAGTGTAACTGAAACGTTGCGCTAGCGATGAAAACCCTCCCAGCTGTTCTCCTGTTTGTCTGGCTTGGATGCTCCGCCCCTCCAAAGGAGCGAACATTGAAGTTGACCGACTTTCAACTTCGAACGCTTGCGGGCGAGGCGATTGACACCAAGGCTTTCGAAAACAAAACCGTATTCATCAACGTCTGGGCGACCTGGTGCCGGCCATGCATCCAGGAAATGCCAACGATCGCCAAAGCCATGGACCAGTTGCAGGGACAAAATGTTATTTTCTTGTTCGCTTCGTCAGAGGAAGTCGCTGACATTGAAGAATTCAGAGACAGAAAGAAGTTTCCGTTCGACTACGTTCAACTGCAGAATCTCGAGGCCCTTTCTATCGAAGCAATTCCGGCGACGTTTATCTTTTCACCCGATGGCGAACTGGTTTTTGGGGATGTGGGCTTTCGTGACTGGAGTACACCTGACAATCTTTCGCTAATATCCCAAACCCCAAAACAACCATGATTCGACTGAACTTGCTCTTTGTTGCCTTATTCCTTTTGGTCGCGTGTTCCGGAAAAAAGGAGCAAACCATAACAATGGTTCTCGCGCCACTTGCCTCACCAGCTGATTCGCTCACGGCGGAGCCTCATGTGTTCACCGACAATACCGGAGCAGTTTTCTTGTCATGGGTTGAAAAGCAAAAAGATACCAGCCGGTTCTGGTATTCCCGCCTGACGAACGCGCAATGGTCCTCACCGGCACTGATCGCAAAAGGTACGAGTTGGTTTGTCAATTGGGCGGACTATCCCATGATGGCTACAGACGGTCATGGAAATTTTGTAGCGCACCTTCTTGACAAGAGCGGAAAAGGAACCTATGCGTACGACGTGAAGGTATATTCGTCAACGGACGGTGGTTCTTCCTGGAATCCACCCTTCCTGCTCAATGACGATGGCAAGCAAGCCGAACATGGTTTTGTAACGCTTGTACCGTACGGTGACAAAGTCTTTGTCACCTGGCTTGATGGACGAAATACGGCAATGGAAGGTATGGATGGAATGGAAAATATGGATCACAGCGGCCATCAGGGCGCCATGAGCTTGCGGGCAGTGGTGATGGACTATAGCGGGAATAAGTCCGGCGAGTGGGAGTTGGACAACAAGACCTGTGACTGTTGCCAGACAACAGCCGCGATCACAGACAATGGCCCCATCGTGATTTACCGAGATCGTTCGGATGAGGAAATCAGGGACATGTCCATCGTTCGATTCGTGGACGGTACATGGACAACGCCTAAACCAATTCACAGTGACAACTGGAAGATCGCAGGTTGCCCGGTGAATGGTCCGCGTGTGGCGGTACTTGGAAATCAAGTGGTGGTCGCCTGGTTCTCGGCAGCAACAGAACCGGCGCACGTCAATGTTGTCTTTTCGGATGATGGTGGTGCGACGTTTGGCGAGGCCGTTAGTATTGACGAAGGCAAGGCACTTGGCCGCGTTGATGTAGAATGGCTAGCTAATCGACGCGCTATCGTGAGTTGGATGGAGGGAACACGGATTAAAGCTATTGTTGTTCACGCAAACGGGGACAAAGAATTGCCGGTCACAATCGCCGAATCATCGGAAGCCAGATCGAGCGGATTCCCTCAGATGACGAAGTCAGGAAATCAACTGATCTTTGCCTGGACGGATGACAAGCAAAAGCAGGTCAAGGTGGCCAGCGTTACATTGGGAGAAAATAATTGACACCTATGAAATCTATTGTTGTATTCGTGTTATTTGCTGGCGTTGTAGCGTCGTGCTCGGCTCCAAAGCAAGAAGAAAAAGAAAGCAATCGGACAACGCCGGTAACAGCGGATGATGGCATTATTATACAGGAGCAGGCGGATGCCGATACATTGAAGGGTAGCCTCCGCTCGAAAGCTGTTGGTGCAATTGGAGCCGCACATTTTACCATCCGATACCATTCACCCGCGGTACGTGGCCGAATTGTTTGGGGGGGACTTGTACCCTTTGATCGTGTCTGGGTTACGGGCGCCCACATGGCCACTTCCCTCGAAGTTGATCAGGATGTTGTCATCGGGGGTACGGCTGTCCCAGCCGGAAAATACGGACTGTTCACCATTCCCGGAAAGGACGCGTGGACCATAATCATCAATCGCAATTGGGAACAGCATCTTACCGACGAGTATGACGAGAAAGAGGATGTGTTACGACTCACAGTAAAACCCGAGCAAGAGAGCACGAATCAGGAACGCTTGCGTTATGTCATCGAAAGTGAGAGCGAGAACGAAGGGGAAATTGTCGTGTACTGGGAGAAACTTGAAGTGTCTTTGGCAGTATCGGTGAAGAAGTAGGGATGCCCTGATGTAGTATGCCGAATGAAATTGATGCAATGCGGGAACTTTGCAATGCGGTCCATCCAGTTTCGGATAAGACCTGGGAGAATTTTGCAGGGATATGGGAGCCGTTGAATGCCAAACGAAAAGAGTTGTTGACTGTGGCCGGGGAACGGGAGAAGTACTTGTACTTTGTTTCGGACGGCGTGCAGCGGGTGTACTATGCCGATGCTTCTGGTCGTGAGGCTACCCTGGTCTTCACTTATGCGCCATCATTTGGCGGCGTGCTCGATGCCTTGATGCAACAGACACCTTCTCGTTATTACTATGAGACGTTGACGCCGTCTGTATTTTTGCGTGCTCCGGCGGATAAGCTTTTTGTTGTTATGACCACCAGTCTTGATCTCGAAATACTCATTCGCAAGGGAATTACCGGTGCGCTTTCAGGTGTACTTGAGCGACTGGCTGAGGTGCAAAGCTTTTCGGCGGAGGAACGATTTCGTTCGTTGTTGAATAGAAGCCCCCATATTCTCCAGCTCGTTCCGCATAAGTATCTGGCCAATTACCTGGGTATCGATGCAACCAACTTTAGCAAGTTTATTAATTCTGTCCGTATCTGAGGATTTTGAAAATCTTGGTATTTGCCAAGAAAGACTGAGGATGGATCATGCACCTTTGATCATGAATTCAATCAAATGAGCCAAACAACAATGTCTATAACAATTCTGTCTGTCCTGGAAGAGCAGGTAGAATTACACGTATCACAGGCCGTACGGAAATTTCAAAGCCTCCCGGCTGAAACGCTTGCTCGCCGACCGTCGAATGGCGGGTGGAGTGTCGCGGAGTGCCTTTGTCACTTGAACAGTTACGGCGATTATTACCTCCCGGCAATAGAAAAAGGGCTGGCCTGCGGATATCCAGTCTCTACAACATTTTCAAGTTCGTGGCTTGGGGCCTACTTCACGCGGCTTATGCAGCCGGGTGAAAAAATGAAAAAGATGAAAGCATTTAAGAATCACACACCTCCGCCTGAAATAGATCCGGTTCAGGTTGTCGTGGAATTTATCCATCAGCAAGAAACACTGCTGAGATTGCTCCGCCTGTCGCGTTCAGCCGATCTAAATCGAATCCGTATTGGTATATCTATTCTTCCGTGGATGAAATTGAAGTTGGGCGATGTTTTTCAGTTTGTGGTAGCACATCAGGAGCGGCATATGCAGCAAGCGATGCGCGTACTGTCTCCCTCATAGATAATCTGGAATTCGCAATGACAATTACCTATCGCAGGCGAATAGAGGTCACTCGCTCTTAAGCGGGGGCGACTACTTCGTGTAGGGCGAGACTCCCGGTTTTACCTCCCAGGGCTGCAAAAATGAGGATGCACCGGCCTGGAACTGCCAGGTATACTGCCCAGCCTGTAGGAATTTTTCATAATGAATGAAGTATGGAAAATCGCTGGCGGACCTCTTCACCACGTTGTCCCACCTGTATTGGTTGAACCCTGATTTCGCTGAAAGGGTAGTCGTCCAGACCACCTTCTTGTCCTTGTCCACGAGCGTCAACAATACCGGTTCGGGCTTTACCAACCAGAAGGAGATATTCGTCTTTTCCATCGTCCGGTAGTCCGGCTCTTTGTGTGAGGAATTGTACCAAGGGGTGTTACCGGGAAGAACTTGGAAGAAGGTGTCATTGGCCTGCCATCCTTCTGACGCCATTTTTTGAATGGGACGCACATTGATCTTGTATATGCCTCTTCCATGAGTTGCGACAACAAGGTCCATCGTCGCTTCGTGCATTTCCAGGTCAGCGACGGCTGTGCCGGGCATATGCGTGCCAAGGTAGGACCAGGTTTTTCCACGGTCAATCGAAATGTAGACACCGCGAAGCCCTCCGGCATAAAGAATATCCTGGCTGGTTGGATCCTCCAGAATAACATTGACCGATTCGTCAGGCAAGCCAAGGGCGATGGACTTCCAGGTCTTTCCAAAATCTTCTGACGTGTAGAGATAGCTGCGAAGGTCGTCATAGTTGATGCCTGTCATGGCGACATACACCCGTTCTTTTACATGCCTTGATGGGTAAATGCTTCTAATGTAGTTGTTGGCCAGCCCGCGGGAATGTTCCTCCCATTTTCCGCCATCATTCTTCGATGCCCAAAAGGCACCTTTATCGGTACCGGCATAGAGGAGCCCTTTTACAAGTCGTGACTCCACGATCGCACCCAGGGCAAAGGATTTTTTTTCTTTGATTGATGATGCGCCCAGATCGCCACTGATTACTTTCCAATGGTCTCCGCGGTCAGTGCTCTTGAAAACATAATTTCCACCATGATACAATGTCTGTCCCTGATGAGGAGAAATGAAATAGGGTGTGACGTAATTGAAGTTGAGGGTTTCCTTTGAACCTTTTGGGAATTCTGGCTGAATGGTGACAGCCGAGTCGAGTCGTCGATCCAATCGCTTTGCATATCCATGCTGCATGCTGTAGTAGACGATCGTGTTATCTGTTGGATCAACTTGCGTCACGCAACCATCACCACCGTCCCAAGGGTCAATCCAAATATACTGCCAGGGATCAGGAAATCGGGTATTGATTTCTCTGGGGGGGCCGTAAACAGTCGCATCATCCTGCGTGCCTCCGTAGATCGTGTAATTTGATTGGTCAATCGTTAGATCATAAAATTCGCCAACTGGAATATTATTATAATGCGTCCACGTTAGCCCGTTGTCGTAACTCTCATAAAGGCCGCCGTCGTTGCCTACCGCGATGTGCTGCGGATTGAGGGGATTGATCCACAATTCACATTGGTCCAGATGTAGGCCCTGCGCCAGGCTGGGTGTCATGCGCGTAACATTGCCCCCCAGGAATCCGAAAGTCGTGCCCCCATCCGTGCTATGGGCGAGCCGTATTCCCAAACAATACACCTCCTCATCATCTTGCGGGTTCACATAGACATCAGTGAAGTACCAGCCTATCCCTTGAAAGATCTTGAATGGTGCGTCGTGTGTTTTCTTCCACGTCAGCCCGCCGTCCAGTGTTTTGTACAATTCAGCGGTGCTGTCATTCGGATTTGTGCGATTGTCAACGAGGGCATACGCTTTTTCAGGATTTGTGTAAGACACGGTGAGCCCGATCCGACCTACTCTTTCTCCGGAAGGCAAGCCTTGGCCAGCGGGCTTCCATGACTTTCCACCATCGACACTTTTGTAGACACCGCTGTTTTTTCCGAAGACGCCTGGATTGACTTCCCACATCGAGGCATATGCGACCTGTGGATTCGATGGCGCAATGACCACATCGTTGGCGCCGGTCTTTTCATCTATGTAAATAACCTGCTGCCAAGTCGATCCGCCGTCGGTAGTACGGTATAGGCCCCGGTTTTTATTGGTCGACCAAAGGTGGCCAAGGACGGCAACCATAACGATGTTAGGGTCTTTTGGGTGAATCGCTATTTCAGCGATAGACCATGAATCTTCCAACCCGATATGTTTCCAGGTCTTGCCCGCATCATCGGAGCGGTACATGCCGGTCCCGGGCAGCGTAAAGTTCCTGGGCTTTTTGAGGTTCTCGCCTGTCCCTACAAATATAATAGTGGGGTTTGACGGGGCAAGCTCCATATCACCGATTCCCAATGAGGCCTGTTCTTCAAAGAGTGATGTCCAAGAATGCCCATGGTTCTCTGTTTTCCAGATCCCGCCGGAGCCGTACCCGACATACATGGTTCCCGGATGGGTTTGATCGAGTTGCACTACGTCAGCCCGTGCGGAATTCAGCGTTGGCCCGAGCGAAACCCATTCTAGGCCAAAGCGGGTCTGTTCTTTCATTGTCCGATAGTTACGGAATGAGTTTTCGAGCGGTGAGGCAGGCTGCTGGGCCTGACAAATCATAGCGGCGCGTGTGATAATCAAGAAGATGACTAGAAAGGTATTCTTCATAGGTGATGGGATTAGGAGCCTTCTCCAAGCGCTCAAACTTAAGGAATTTGGGCTCTGGATATGCTAGCTGCGTAGTATTGTTGGTCAAGAGGTTCCATCCATCCAAAAAAAAGACGACTGTTAGCCAGCAGATCGTATTTTTACCAGCCGACACATATGAAGTTTTTAAACGCCACCCTACAAGACTACCTGAAGAAGAATTACAGGTTGGATGCTGAATTGACAGCATTGCCAGGAGAGCTGGATTTCAATTTTTTTGTGCGCTCTGGAGATGGCGATTCCTTCATTCTAAAGATTGCCAACCTCAAAGAGCAGCGTGTGAACCTCGAGCTTCAAAACGCCGTGATGAATCATCTGGCACAGAAGAATCTGGGTGTACACGTCTCAAAGCTTGTTCCGGCCGTAGACGGCAAGGAGATCCTGGAGATCACAGATGCAGATGGTCATTCGCGATTGGTCAGACTGCTTACTTGGGTAGACGGGCGCGTGTTTGCGAAAGCGAATCCGCACAGTTCAGATTTGCTGGAACACCTCGGTGAAATGTGTGGAAGCTTAAGCATGTCTCTGGTGGATTTTGATCACCCCGCCGCACATCGTTTTATGAAGTGGGATCCCTCGCAAGGTGAATGGATCAAGTCGCACCTGGGCCGATTCGTGGGTGAACAAAAGGACCTGGTAGATTATTTCTATGAACTTTTTGAAAAGCGAGCCCTCTTGGTTCTGCCCAGGCTTCGCCAAAGCGTCAACTACAATGATGCCAATGACTACAATGTGCTGGTGAGCCTTGACCCTAAGGATCCACATGTGCCCGGTGTAATCGACTTTGGGGATTTGGTCTACACCCATACTATTAATGAATTGGCCGTTGCCCTCGCCTATGCCATGATGGGTAAGCCTGACCCGCTTGAGGCGGCTTGCGATATTGTGCGTGGATACAACCGTGCGCTTCGCATTACCGAAGAAGAACTTTCAGCCCTCTTTGCACTAGCGTCCATGCGGCTGATCATAAGCGTAACCTGTTCGGAGTTGAATCGTGCTGAACATCCTGAAAATGTCTACCTGCAGATCAGTGATCAGTCAGCCTGGGATTTGTTGAAGAAGTTGAGAGCTATTTCACCGGACCTGGCATGTTACGCGTTCCGGGATGCATGCGGGCTCACACCTTGCCCGTTAAACAATATCTTTGGAAGCTATGCGCCTTCGGCCAAAGCAATTTTCCCAATAAACCTTTCACCCACGACGCCTTGGCTTGACTTGAGCGTGGGCACGCTCGATTTCGGAACAATTGACAACCTGTTGGACAGCCCGGGATTGGATCAGGCAATAAACTTACGGATGGCTGAGGCAAAATCTACAGTAGCCATCGGGCGATACGATGAGGTACGAGCCTTTTATACGACTGATGGTTTTGCGTCGCAACGAAATGACGCGCCAGCGTGGCGAACTGTACACACGGGGATGGATTTTTTCGCGAGTCCTGGAACGGCGGTGTGCGCGGTGCTGGATGGGGTGATTCATAGCTTTGCCAATAACATGACTGATCGGGACTACGGGCCATGCGTTGTTCTTGAACACCGCATTTCAAATGATCTTGTTTTCTATACCCTGTATGGGCACTTGTCAACCGATTCCCTTTCGGGCCTCGCGGTAGGAAAAGCTATTCGCAAAGGGGATACAATTGGACAGGTGGGTACGTTGCGTGAAAACGGCCATTGGCCACCACACCTTCACTTTCAGGTTATCCTCGATATGTTAGGCAAGTGCGGCGATTTCCCCGGCGTAGCGTTTGCACACCAGCGCGAGTTGTGGAAAAGTATTTCGCCAGACCCCTGGTTGCTGCTAACCGGAAAATTATCACCACCGTCAGCCACACTGACAAAAAATGAGATCGTCACTTACCGGAAGGAGCACCTCGGCAAGAACATGAGTATCTCCTACCGCGATCCCATCAAAGTCGTTCGGGGGAATGGTGCATACCTCCTGGATGATTCGGGACGCCGGTACCTCGACACGGTAAATAATGTGGCCCATGTCGGCCATGAGCATCCTCGGGTTGTTCGTGCCGGTCAGCGCCAAATGGCAGTATTGAATACGAACACACGGTACCTCCACGAAAACATTGTCAAGTTTACAAAGGCACTATTGGCCACCATGCCAGGCGAGTTGAGTGTCGCTTTTATTGTCAACTCCGGGAGCGAGGCAAACGAATTGGCGTTGCGCCTGGCGAAGACATACACTGGACAGAGAGATATGATTGTGTCTGAAGTTGGCTATCATGGGAATACCAATGCATGCGTAGAGATTAGCTCGTATAAATTCGATGGTCCGGGTGGAGCCGGTGCTACGCCATATATCCACGTTGTTCCAATTCCCGATGTGTACCGAGGACGGTATCGCGCGGATCAACCAGATGCCGGAACGAAGTATGCCAGCCATGTGAAGGAAGCGGCGAACGAAATTCAGAGGCAGGGTCGCAAGCCGGCGGCACTGATTTTTGAATCGGTGATCAGCTGTGGAGGCCAGGTTGAATTGCCGGCTAACTTCCTGAAGGAGTCTTATGCTCACGTGCGGGCTGCCGGCGGCGTGTGCATCGCCGATGAGGTGCAGACCGGATGCGGACGGGCCGGAGATTTTTTCTGGGCCTTTCAGCAGCATGGAGTCGTACCCGATATTGTAACTATCGGCAAGCCGATTGGCAACGGGCACCCGCTCGGTGTGGTGGTAACAACACAGGAGATGGCCAATGCATTCCGAAATGGGATGGAGTATTTCAACACCTTTGGCGGAAACCCTGTTTCGTGCGCGGTTGGATGCGAAGTGCTGAACGTGATTCACGATGAAGGCCTGATGCAAAATGCCAAAACAGTTGGCGGGTACCTAAAAGAAGGGTTGAGAAACCTGATGGGGGAAATTGAATGCCTAGGTGATGTACGTGGCCCCGGCTTGTTTATCGGTGTTGAATTGGTGAAGAACCGGCTGACGCGTGAGCCCGCAACGACAGAGGCTGCCTACTTTGCCAACCGGATGCGTGACAAAGGGATTCTGATGAGTACGGATGGGCCGTTCAATAATGTGTTGAAAATCAAACCGCCGATGGTCTTCTCGTCTTCGCATGCCGATTTTCTGCTGGACTCCATGGCCAGTGTTTTCAGGGAAGATTTCATGATGCACACGCCGTAGTGGAGAAGATATTGGCCCCAGTCCCGGATTTGATCCAGCAAAGTGGCCCGAAAAGCCTTAATCCTTAGGGAAATCTCGGTTCTTGTCAAAAATAGAGATGTAGACAGACCCTCTTTGCCTTTCAAACGGATTATCTTTGATAACAGTATTCTCTTGTTGCTACGAATAATAAGCCTATGGTCTCCTATCCAAGTATATTCAATGATGTAATTGGCCCGGTAATGCGGGGCCCCTCCAGTTCACATTGTGCTGCTTCGTTGCGGATTGGAAGAATGTGCCGTGACTTGATTCAAGCCGACATCCGCAGCGTGCGCATCGAATTTGACACCAACGGTTCGCTGGCCACAACACACAAAGGTCAAGGCTCCGACATGGGACTTTTCGGCGGATTTCTCGGCTGGGAAGCATACGACGAGCGGCTTCCCGGATATGTGCAGGCGATGGAAGAAGCAGGAATAAAGATTACGATTGATATTCATCCCTTTGGGGCCACTCATCCCAATACGTACAAGATTACCCTGGCGAGCGATAAAGAGACAAGGTCAGTGACGGCCCTCTCGCTGGGTGGCGGCATGATTGAAGTAATCGAAATTGACGGTGCGCCAGTTTCCATGGCAGGCGACTTTTTCGAAACGCTGATATACGTCAAGAATCCAGAAAGCGTGATGAAGTTCATCGCCTCTAGCGTATCGTGCGATGATGTTACCGTTCGCAATGGAATATCAACATTCATTGAAGTAAAGTCAAATCAGTTTCTGTCTGCCGGAATTTGCGAGGAGTTGCTGGCTATGGAAGATGTGCTGTTTATCCGCAAGGTGAATCCTGTACTGCCCGTGTTGTCACGGAAGGATCTCACGGTCCCGTTTATCACGAGTGAGGCTATGCTCTCCTACAACGAAGGCAAGAACCTCGAACTTTGGGAGCTCGCTTGTGAATACGAAAGTATCAGGGGTGCCATTTCCCGCAAGGAGGTATTTGAGAAGATGCGAGCAATCCTCGAAATCATGCAGAACGCGATAGACCTGGGCATGAAGGGAACCCACTATGCCGACCGGATCCTCGGGAGCCAGTCGGTCGGTTTCCAGAAGCAATGGAAAGAAAAGAAATTGATTGAAGGAGATGTACTTAACCGGGTGATCATGTACACTTCCGCCATGATGGAAGTGAAAAGTTCCATGGGTGTTGTGGTTGCCGCCCCGACAGCTGGATCGTGCGGTGCGTTGCCTGGAGCTGTCATTGGCATGGGTACAGAATTAAAACTTTCACAGGATGAAATGGTGAAGGCCATGTTGTCAGCGGGGATGATCGGTGTCTTCATTGCTGCGCATGCAACATTTGCTGCAGAGGTCGGCGGTTGCATGGCGGAATGCGGGTCGGGATCGGGCATGGCTGCTGCTGGTATCGTCGGTATGAAGAAGGGAACACTCAATCAATCGCTGGCGGCAGCGTCAATGGCATTGCAGTCGTCGCTCGGAATGATTTGTGACATGATAGCCGACCGCGTGGAGGCACCGTGTTTGAATCGGAACGTAATGGCGGCAACCAACGCGCTTTCTTGTGCCAACATGGCGCTGTCGGATTACAATCACCTTATTCCCCTCGATGAAGTGATAGAGACGATGAAGCGGGTCGGTGATGCGCTACCCAACACCCACCGATGCACGGGCTTGGGAGGATTGGCCATCACAAAGGCTGCCAAGAAGATCGAGGCCATGTTGGGCCAAAATGAAAAGGACCGCAGTAAAACATTTTTCAAAGTCTGCTGATGAGTTTCGGCTTTCATAGAACGATCACGGGCTAGCCGCATGATCACCCTCATCTGGATTTCGCTTGCCGGGCTAACGGTATGGTTCCTCATTGTTTTCGTCCGTGACCTCATTCGTCACAAAGACAACCTGGGCGAGAGCAGTTGGATCAAGACAGGTTTGATCGGCTTTGTTGTCAATTTTTTCGATGTGCTGGGTATCGGTGCGTTTGCTCCGCAGACGGCACTGTTGAAGTTTACGAAGCAGACGGAGGACCGGCTTATTCCAGGTACCTTGAATGTGTCCAATGCGCTTCCTGTTTTGTTACAGGCCATCATTTTTATTACCGTAATTGAAGTGGACCCGCTTACATTGATCTTGATGCTGGTTGCTGCCGCCATTGGGGCGGTACTCGGTGCAGGGATTGTGGCAAAATTACCGGAACGAAAAATTCAACTCACCATCGGCATCGCACTGCTCGTAACGGCTTTCTTTATGTTTGCCGGGAAGATGGAGTGGATTCCTGGCGGCGGAGAAGCCATCGGTTTATCCGGCCCGAAGCTCGCTGTTGCCATTGGCGTAAATTTCATTTTGGGTGCGCTTATGACTGCAGGCATTGGCTTGTATGCGCCCTGCATGGCACTGGTCTTCGCGCTGGGCATGTCTCCCGCAGTGGCGTTTCCCATTATGATGGGATCTTGCGCATTTCTTATGCCACCTGCTTCTGTCCGATTTATTCGTGAAGGTGCTTATAACCGGAAAGCAGCGTTGGCCATGGCAATCCCCAGTCTCGGAGCAGTGCTGATCGCCGCATTCGTAGTTAAGTCGCTGGACCTGGATATGTTGCGGTGGCTGGTGATTGGAGTAATCCTCTATACTTCAATGGTGATGTTACGGGCGAGTGCAATTGGTAAGAAGTATGAATTGAAAGATAATACGTGATACGTGTTAGATTTTACTTTGGATTGAAATCAAGGACAATGGTATTGGAATCAAGGAGGATCACATGGCAAAGATAGTTGACATGTTCTATCGCGCGACGGACCGCGCCAAGGGATCGGGGCTGGGCCTTTATATCGTAAAAGAAATTCTCGAAAGATTCGGGGGCACCATTTCTGTCCGTTCCGAGCCTTCGGCTGGAACTACTTTTCGAATAGCGTTTCCGTTCAACCCCGAGGCTTGATTTATTATTCTTCTTGGTCTTTTTCGGTTACCCTGCTAAGTTCCCCGGTTACCCGTTGATCTTTCAGCATTCCGCCTACCGTATAATAATTCCCTTGCGCATCACGGACTATCGTACGAAGATCCATGATCTGAAGAGATGACGAGCTCGTATGAAACTTGCCGGTGGCCGGATCATAAATGAGAGAAGTGGTATTGGGCGCTACCTGTTTCTTTTCTGAATAGGAGATCCCATTGTAATTATAGGTCTCGTTGCTTCCTCCAAAAAAGATTACTTTACTATCCTTCAGCATGGAACCGCTTCGGTAGCGAAACTCGCCTGGATACGGTCCCGCGTTGAGCCAGGTGATGTGCAGCGGATTAGACGCATCAATAGCACCTTTGTAGAAGGTGCGAGACGGTGGATAGAACGTTGCGAAGGTGGCTCCGCCGAGCATATATATTGTATCACCCAAAATGGCACCGGAGGCGCCGAAGACTTTGGCACCGGGCTCGTCCGGTAATGGAGTGGCCAGCTGCCACTGGTCGTCCTTCGGGTTGTAGACTTGCACTGCGTTTGTGTTTAGCGAGTCGGTCCAACCGCTAATGACAAAGAGAAGTTGCTCAGACCAAACAGCCTGAACATGGTCATCGATGGGAATGGGTAGCGCTGCACCATGAGTAAGTTGTTCTGTTTCCGGATGGAAAATGAAGAGCTGATCTGACGATTTCTCTTTGCCGTTTTCAAAAACCGCGTACCCGCCAACAACGTACGCTTTATTGTTGATCACCGATGCGGATGCTGCAAGTCTTCCAAGATCCGGCACAGCCCCAACAGTCGAAGCCTCGCCCGTCAAGGGGTCAATCCGGAAGATCTTGTTGTGCACACCCGATGCTCGTTTGGTACTGTCGAGCCCGTAAAACGAGTACATGACGGTGTGTCCATCTTTCTCCAGCGCTGCGACAGCATTGTTCGTCACCGGCTCGGGAAGAGTGGGCTTGCGGGAGCAAGAAATTGCCAGGAGGAAGATGAGTATGTGGATCTTGCGCATGAATGGGAATAGTAACAAGTAAATAGTAAGGCCTTAGATCGAATAAATTCGTGTTACCAGTTGGTGTAATGCCCGTGAATACAAAGCCACACATCGTTCTCCTTTACAAAAATTCGTGTGGATTTGCCTCCGCTAAAGAAGGGGATTCCTGATTTGGTGCCGGCGTCTTTCCAGTAGTAGGTTATCCAGGCTGTGGTACCTCGAATTGTGATCTGCGGATCGATCATCTCGGTGTGTACATTTTTTGCCATGGCTACATAGCGCCGAATACTTTCTACCTCAATGGCTTTGCCAGCGGTGAGCAGCGAGTCGTTCTCCCCGAACTGGGTGAAATCCGAGTGGACGTAAGTTGCGTATCGGTCAGCGTCACCTTTTTCGATGGCGTCCCACATAGCGGTAAGGGTGGCTTTGACCGCAACTTCGTCTGATGCGGTTGAGGTTGGTTCGGGTCGGCAGGCGGTGATGCAGAGCACCAGTGCAGCGGTTTGGATAAGTTTCATAGTTGTAATTTCTTGATCAAGATAGTCCAAAGTTCAGGATTTGAGAGTAAAGTTGACATTTCGCAGCCCGCAATGCGTTGGCGATTTATATTGTTAAATTGAACAAATGAAGAATCAGGGCAAGGCATCTAATTACCACTTTCCAATCGCAACATGAAATCTATCGCCACGATTTTGGTCGGCCTCGGCACCGTTAACCTCGGCTGGCTCAGAATCCTCCAGGTCAAGCGAAATGAACTTCGTAGTAAGCACAACACGGACTTCAAAATCGTTGCCGTTGCTGACTCGTCAGGAGTTGCCGTCAATGGGGCGGGATGGAATACGGAAGTGCTTCTTGGGCTTAAGGCCGCGAAGAAAAAAGTAAGGGAACTTCCAGGCTATCTTCCGGGCATTTCTACTGAACAAATCCTTAGTCACGCTTCAGGCAACTTGCTCATCGAAAGTTCTCCAGCTAATATAGTTGACGGCGAGCCAGGCCTTTCTATCGCCCGGGCGGCATTGGCCAAAGGAATGTCCGTAGTGTTTGCTAACAAGACCCCTTTGGTGTTTGCCTTCAATGAGTTGAGGTCGCTCTGTGAAAAGTACGGCGGCAGAATGGCTTATAGCGCTACGGTGTGCGGCGGCCTTCCTGTCGTTAACGTTCTGCAGCGAGACCTCAAGCTCGCCAGCGTCAAGCGAATACGAGGCATCTTCAATGCCACTTCCAACTTTGTGCTTCGCGAACTTGAGAATGGAGGCACGATCGCCGAAGCCATCGGGGAAGCACAGCGCCTGGGTGCCGCCGAAGCGGATCCTTCGCACGACCTTCACGGAAATGACACGGCCAACAAGTTATTCATCATCATGAAGTCGTTCACCCATTTCTCGGGTAGCGTCGCTGACATTCATACCCATGGGATTCAACGCATTACACAGGACGCTCTCACTGCCGCGCGAAACCGCGGAAACATTATCAAACTCGTTGCGGAAGCAATACCGGACGGCGTTCAATGGAAGTTATCTGTCGAGCCTGTTGAACTTCCTCGCGACAGTTTTCTCGGCGGTTGCGAAGGGTGGGAGATGGGATTTGAGATTGAGACGGACCTCTACGAAAAAATTTGTATGAAGAACTATGAGGCGGACCCGGTGGGGACGTCGGCCGCTGTTATGCGGGACTGTTTGGAGATAATTTGAAAATGGGTCAATTTGAAAATTTGAAAATGATCTCCGGTTTATTGGATATTTGTTTCTGATGCCGGATAGCGCCATGTTCACACAGCAG
>JANNAZ010000343.1:0-1982 GCA_031384895.1 Cyclobacteriaceae bacterium
ATTCTAAAGTTATCAATTTATCATTGAAATAACCATTCAATTTTATTCCGTACTTGAGTAGTGTGTAAGGAAATCCTGATGAATAAAATACAGGAAGAACATTGTCAAAAATATGAATGAGGTGGTTAGTTCCTCTGGCCAGTTCACCCCGATTCCGCCGTGCCTTCGCCGAAGCGGCCATGCGCAGGCAGGCAAGACGCTTCATCGGGGCAATCGGATAGTTGTTCGCTACCGATCACTGAATTCTTACCACCCCGATTCCGCCAAAGCTTCATGCGCCAGTGCCGTAGCCTTGGCGCAGGCACTCGGGTCAGGCCACCAAGCGCACCAGCGGATTACTGATTACCTACCACCGATTACTTTTTCTTGATCTCCTCCGGCCAGTTCACCACCAGCGTCACCGGAGAGGAGTTATCCAGGCTGCCAATGGTAGTGACAAGAAATTGCTGCCCGTCGTTTGTGACGTCATAGATATCACGCTGCCCACCAGTGAAAGGACGGAACCTGAACAACGGTTGGATGATGCCAACGTCCACCGTTGTGGACCCCAGTCGAATTTCGGCCGACATTATTTTGTCGTCAAGACTTAGATAGAAAACCTCTTTCCCGTCACCCCGCCACCTGAGACGGGTACCGCCATTGTTCGATATTTGCCACTTGCCTCCCGGACCCGGGAACGGGCGAATGTAGACTTCATTTCTTCCGCTGCCTGATTCGTCGGATTCGTAAGCGATCCAGCGCCCATCCGGAGAAAAGGCCGGAAAATCTTCCCTGAACTTTGTTTGTAAGAACAGAAAGGGTTTCCGCTCGCCAGCCGCGCTCATCGGCAGAATCCAAATATCACTCTGGGTATTTGGGCCGTTGGTAGTGTAAGCGATAAATTTTCCGTCGGCCGACCAATCTTCAGGAAATATAGCGTCGACAGACTTGAACAGCAATTCTTCACTTCCTTCACCGCTGGAGACCTTCTGCCATAAGCTAGACTCTCTTTGATAAACAATAGTGCGGCCATCGGGGGACCAGATCGGCCAACGGTAGTTGTAGGGGTCGAAGGTGAGCCGCGTCCAGATCGACCGGCCAATCTCATATAGCCATATGTGCGCATTTCCACTTGCTGGCTCAATAACGGAAGTTGCAATTTTTTTGCCATCGGGTGAAAGGCGCCCTTCATATAAAAAGGTCCTCTGATCAATCACTCCTCCTTGTTTGCCATTGCGATCATACCATACAAATCTTGTTCCTGCGGAAACCACTCCAGCCTGATAAACAAGAACACCATTTTGTGAAACTGAAAAGGAGATGTTTCCGCTCTGGGTTGCCAAATCAAGACGCTCAGCGATTGGGACTGCGTCACCTGTAGTTTGCAGTTGATCAACGTCGAAGGGCTGGGCCATCAGTGTTTGTTCACGGGCGAACAGCAGGTGGCCAGACGCATAGGCAGCATTTGTACCCGAATTGACGATAACCCGTGGAAGGAAAGTGGTATCCAGCGAGGCTACGTAGATAGCATCCCGCTCACCAGTACTACCCACGAGCGTTCGGGCCAGGTACAAGAAATGCTCCCCGTCAGGCAAGAACCAAGGCCATCGATGACTCATCTCCAGGTTGCTCGGATCGACATTGAGTTTCGTAATGGGTATGGATAACCCGCCGCTGGCAGAAACCCTCGAGATGGGTGCTGTTAAACCCCGACTACAAAAAATGATGGTTCCCTTCGTGTTCCAGCTCCCGCCCCTGCCATTACCGCCCACATCACAAAGGTTCTGGGCTGGGCCTCCGGAAGCTTCGATTCTTTTTAGCTTGTTGTTAGTAAAGAATCCGATAGAACGGCTGTCGGGAGCCCAAAAAGGGAAAGACGCGCCCTCTGTGCCTTTGAGGGCCTGGCCCGTTAGTGCTGTGAGCGGCCTCACCCACAAGTGTGGTATTCTTGCAGAGTCTTCGGCTACATAGGCGAGTAACTTCCCATCCGGGGATAGGGCAAA
>JANNAZ010000344.1:0-2836 GCA_031384895.1 Cyclobacteriaceae bacterium
ATTCTAAAGTTATCAATTTATCATTGAAATAACCATTCAATTTTATTCCGTACTTGAGTAGTGTGTAAGGAAATCCTGATGAATAAAATACAGGAAGAACATTGTCAAAAATATGAATGAGGTGGTTAGTTCCTCTGGCCACCTCATCCCGATTCCGCCGTGCCCTCGCCAAAGCAGCTACGCGCAGGCAGGCGAGACGCTTCATCGGGGCAAGCGGATAGTTGTTCACTACCGATCACTGAATACTACCACCCAGATTCCGCCAAGGCTTCATCGGGGCAGGCCGCCAAGCGCAACAGCGGATTACTGATTACCTACCACCTATTACTTTTTCTTGATCTCCCCCGGCCAGTTCACCACCAGCGTAATTGGCGACGAGCCTTCATCATCTCCGGGTGACACAACGAGGAACCTTTTCCCGTCACCAGTTACATCGTAGATATCTCTGTTGCCGCCGGCAAAGGGAATGAAATTGACCAAAGGTGTGACGCCTCCTACCTTAACTGTTGTTGCGTCGAGTTCAATGTCTGCCGCTATAATCTTGTATTCGGGGGTTAGATAGAAGAGTTCCTTTCCGTCGCGGCGCCAGTGGGGCCGCGAGCCGCCGGTCGCCGATATCTGAAATTTACCACCAGGACCCGGGAATGGCCGAATGTAAACTTCAGTTGCCCCTGACTCATCCGATTGATAGGCAATCCAGCGGCCGTCAGGAGAAAAGGTGGCACGCCCCTCGTCAAACGGTGTTTGTAAGAAAGGGAAAGGCTTCCCCTCACCGCTCATGGGAAGTATCCATATATCCCAACCTGTCTTCGGATCGTCATCGGTGTAGGCAAGGAAGGCCCCATCGCGTGACCAGTCGGTTGCAAATTTACCGTGATTTGACCCGAGCAGAAGCTCCTCAATCCCCGCACCGCTTGAAGCCCGCTGAGACAAATCATAACGGTTTTTTCGCTCTGACGAAAAAACAATCTTGCTGCCATCGGGTGACCAGAGCGGCCACCGGTCGTTACTCGGGTCAAAGGTAAATCGCGTCCATATATCCCGGTCAATTTCATGGAGCCACACGTCAGCTTTTCCTGTCTTCAGATCTACCTTGGCGGTCGCAATTCTTTTCCCGTCTGGGGAGATACGAACATCGTTGTACACCGAAAACTGTTTAACGGTGCTTGTTTTCTTTCCCTCCCGGCCGTACCAAACGAGGCCTACCCCTTGAGAGCCTGCTCCTGTCTGATAGGCAAGTATTCCGTTCTGAGAAACAGAGAAAGATGTCTTTCCCGTGAGGGCTTCGAAAAATAAATTCTCAGCCAGTGGAAATGCCTCGCCTATTGTTTGAAGAGTTGCCGCGTCGAAAGGCTGGGCCATCAGCGTTTGTTCACGGGTAAACAGAAGATGACCGTTCGCGATCATCTTGAACGGAGATGAGCTGGGCTGTGACTCGAATGCGGTCGCCGGATCTGCGTATGCTGCCTTCCAATACGTGAGTAACCCCTAATTCATTTCCGATTTCTTTGATGGTCTTGTTGGTCTTCTTGAATTTCATGGAAGACGTACGGCCAATCACTTTCAGTGAATTGATGTGCGCCAGGTTGGTAATAATCTGTTCGGTAATGCCATCGCTGAAATACTCCTGCTCCGGATCGTTGCTCATGTTTGCAAAGGGAAGTACCGCGATAGAGGTATCTTTCTTCGCCGGTTCTCGTGGAGCTGAACTCATAAATTGTGAAACCGCAAAGCCCAGGGCAAAGAGCATCATGATCCCCAGCACACCAAGCACCAGCGCTTTTCTGGAAACAGGGGCAGGATGAACAGCCACACTGCCTTTATCTGTAGGAGCCGATGCGGGATGTGTTAGCGCGTGGATGATTTCCTTAACCGCATTGGCAACTTTATTAACTTGATTCGGATACGACGTTTTGCTCAGGTTCTTTTCGTCTTTATCCTCAAGCTTTAACGGGCGGTTAACGCCGGGCTCTTTATAAATAAAATCAATCGCCCGCAGAACGCCTCCCAGTTCACTTTCCAGGGTGGCTTTGTCTTCTGCATCCAGATCGTGAATCTTCACCGGGAGAATCCGGCTGGTCACATTGCTATTTCCCAGTTTAATATCTCTTCCAAACTGATCATCCTTCGCCATCCTGTTAAAGGCAACAAATTCATACTGCCAGGCAAAACTCTTGGGATCACAATAGGTTTGGGAAACGATGGGAATGAAGATGAGACACTTCAATTTCCCTTCCAGGCTTTTAGCTACGTTGTGGGTTTCAAGCAAGCCATCGTGGGGGTTTGAATCGAAGTAGACGGAGATCGGATCTTTAATCGTAGCAGCAAGCTCTTCTTGCAAGGCTTTGACAAACTCGGTTACCCAGCCGCTGCGATTATCGTTTTGTCGATAACTTATAAATATATCATACTCAAAGCCTGGTAACAGTGCCATAGTTTAGAAAGGTATCATGTTGCTGCTCGTCCGCCATAGCCTAGGCGAAGGCGGATGGCGATAGCTGATAAAAATATCGTAGTTGAATCCGGGGAGGAGGGAGGGCATTGTCAAAGATACTAACTCACCCCCGTCACGCCAAGGCGTGCCACCCCCTCTCTACAAAGTAGAGAGGGGGCAGGGGGTGAGTTAGCAGGTATTGCGGAGATTCTCATCGAAGTTAATGGAGATGTCAAAGCCGGGAGCCATGGAAGACATGTAGTAAAAATAGCAAACCTGCTAACTCACCCCCTGCCCCCTCCTACTTTGTAGAGAGGGGGTGGCACGCCTTGGCGTGACGGGGGTGAGTTAGTATCTTTGACAATGCCCTCCCTCCTCCCCGGATTCAACTACGATATTTTT
>JANNAZ010000355.1:0-2427 GCA_031384895.1 Cyclobacteriaceae bacterium
GGCGTCTTGCCAACCGGAAAAACAAATTCAATCGCCGATGTAAAAGGAGTAACCGTTGGCCACACAACACTTTCATCCGGAAAAGGAGTTCGTACCGGAGTGACAGCCATTATTCCCCATGGTGGCAATCTTTTCCAAGAAAAAGTACCAGCAGCGATTTACACAGGCAACGGGTTTGGTAAATTGGCCGGCAGCACACAGGTGGAAGAACTGGGGAACCTGGAGACTCCAATTATTCTCACCAACACGCTTAATGTATCAACGGCCATGGAGGCCCTGATCAAGTATACCCTTGAACTTCCTGGCAATGAAAATGTCCAGTCTGTCAATGGGGTGGTGGGAGAGACCAATGACGGCTATCTCAACGACATCCGGTCGAGGCCCGTTACCCTGGATCATGTGCTTCAAGCAATCAAGAATGCAAGTGCAGAAAATGTAGGTGAAGGATGTGTTGGCGCTGGAACCGGCACCGTGTGCTTTGGATTCAAAGGCGGCATCGGTACATCCTCCCGTAAGTTGCAGGAAAACCAGGGCGGATACACGGTGGGTGTGCTGGTGCAAAGTAATTTTGGGGGTGTACTCCAGATCAATGGCGCGCCCGTTGGAAAGGAGCTAAGGAAATTTTACCTCAGCGACAAGCTCAACGATTGGGCTGATGGTTCCTGCATGATTGTGGTTGCCACCGGTCTTGCCTAATCCCAACAGTGCGCGCTTCGCCAGTCGCTTCAGGTTGCGACTGTCCAACGGCGCGTCGGTGGCATTGGCTCCAATGGAAGCGGCGATTATGTGATTGCTTTCTCTACAGACCCCTCACTCAGAGTCCCGTTCGACGCGAAGGAGCGGACACAATCAGTAACTTTGCTTGGCAACGATGCGGTGTCACCCCTTTTTCTTGCTGTCATTGAGGCGACGGAAGAAGCAATTATCAACTCCCTGTTTGCGGCAACAACAACGGTAGGTAAGGAGGATCACCGCATTGAAGCATTGCCACTGGACAAAGTCATTCCGATCTTGAAGAAATATAATGCCATCAGCAACTAGCATGGATGCCTACCTGAATAATGAATTCATTCCGCTGGACCGTGCCAGTCTGCATGTCAGTGATCTAGCCATTCAGCGGGGCTACGGAATTTTTGACTTCTTCCGCGTCAAGGATCATGTGCCATTGTATCTCAATGACTACCTCGATCGGTTTTATCGTTCCGCCCAAGTCATGGGACTTCAGGGCGTAATGGAACGCGAGCAGCTGCGTACCGTTATTTCCGAACTTATCTACCGCAACAAGATGTCAGAAGCAGGCATCAAGATGATCCTCACCGGTGGCTATTCACCGGATGCCTACCAACCCGTGAAAGGCAATTTCATTGTCACCCAGCACCCGCTGGTGCTCCCTACGCAGAAGCAAGTCGAGGAGGGAATAAAGATTATCACCTATCCCTACCGGCGCGACATTCCCGAAGTGAAGACCATCAATTACATCATGGGCGTGTGGCTTCAAAAGAAAGTAAAAGAGAAAAACGCGGCTGATGTGCTCTATCATTTGAATGACGAAGTCTCTGAGTTTCCCCGCTGCAACTTCTTTCTGGTAAACAAAGAGGGAACGCTAGTCACTTCCGACAAACACATCCTTCATGGAATTACACGGATGAAAGTGCTTCAGGTAGCTCAGAAAATAATGAAGGTGGAAGAGCGTACGATGACGCTTCATGATGTAGCGCTCGCGAAAGAAGCTTTCCTGACCAGCACCACGAAGGGGATTCTTCCGATCGTTACGGTGGACGATTGGATCGTCGGTGACGGAAAGCCGGGCCCCATCACGCATGCGCTCCATGAAGCGCTCGTACGGCTGGAACGCGTGGAGATTGAAAAATGGCAAATCCCGGTCGTCAAATGAAATCATCTTGTCTTCCAAGGAAATGCATTGTCTCGCTTCTGCTCTTTGGCTTTGCCTTTTAAACGATTACCTTAATCACAAAATACCCAAGACCCGATACTATGCAACAGCGTCTCTCTTTCTTCATTGTCATTGTTGGAATCCTGGCATCTTGCGCGCCTGAAAAGAAGCCGGATGTAACCCCTCCGGATCCCCTGGTGATCAACCGGGACTCCACGGTTCGTCCCGGCGATAACTTCTTTCAATTTGCCAATGGTGCCTGGTTTAAGCAAAACCCGATACCGCCATCAGAAGATTCCAATGGCCTGTGGCGCATTATTGGCGATACGATCAATGCGCAGGTAAAGCGGGTCTGTGAAACATCCGCCATGGCGAAGGCGGAGAAAGGCAGCAACAAGCAAAAGATTGGCGATTTCTATGCTTCGGGAATGGACACGCTCGCCATCGAGAAAGCCAGACTCGCTCCTCTTCAAACGGAGCTCGATAGCATTGCCCATGTCAGCGACCTTCCTTCACTACTTGCTGCAATGGCC
>JANNAZ010000363.1:0-2315 GCA_031384895.1 Cyclobacteriaceae bacterium
CCACGAATGGGTGTTTTAGTCCTATTCGTGGGAAGGTCAATCGCTACTTTGTGAATATCGTTAAGATAATCTGGTTGTTCATTCCTCAACTTGCAGATAGCAGAATAAATCACTCTCGTAGCAAAATAATATGAACTTGAGAACTCTGTAATATCAACACTTCTAAAAGATGCTGAAGCATTCTTTCTGAATTCTGTCTCTTCGAAGAAAAGGTTATGCCATCGCACAGGAATCTCAGTAAGTCCCATTTTCTGGCGGGCTTCGGTAAGGTTCTTTTGACCCTCCATGAAGTTCTCAATAGCAATGTAAACACCACCCTGGTCAAGCAATCTACCAATCTGACTAAGCGCGGCAAACTGATTTTCTTTGGTTTCCAAATTAATCAGACAGCGGTCGCTGAGAATGAAATCAAACGATTCTTTCGCGAATGTTTCGGAAAGAAGCGTTGCATTTGCTACTTTGAAAGATACATGAGATGCAACAAGCGGAGTGTTACCCAGATTTTTGGTTGCGTTCTTGATCATGTTTTCAGAATAGTCAATTCCGATAAACGAAGTTTCCGGAAACCTTTTTGCAACATTGATCGTTGTGTAACCGTCACCGCACCCGACATCCAGAATTCTTGATTCCTTTGTTACTCCACAATCTTTCAGCGTGTCACTGAAAATCCTGATCTCAAGTTCTCTCAGGTAAACATCGTCTGTAGTACCAGTCACTGAGTTTTGGTTAAGACCAGCTCTTTCGTCCCAATAGTTTTTTACTTTATTTTCCATACTTTTTCATTATATACATTAGGGATAAATTGCTGCTGATTTGAAGGTCTGACCGTCTTCTATTGTTGCGCGCGTCTCTACAATGCTCTTGATGCCAAATCTATTCATCGAACCGATCCTGACTTTCGCTCCAATGGTGACGTTGGTGGCAAAATAGTTGTGATTTCCAATTACGGTATCATGCTGCACAGAGCACTGATTGAGAATGTAGTTATTGCTGCCAACCTTTACGTTATTTCCAAAATAGCAACTATTCAATATCACATTACCTGTACCCATTACCACGTTGAGTCCAACCTTCACAGATCTATCAATGACGTTTGCTAAAGGAATGCTATTCAAGTCCAGGAGTTCAAATTGTCGCCGTCTCTCTTCCAGGTCTCCTCCAATGGCAATAACTGCAACATCAAATTCCTTTGCATTCCATTTTTGCACCAGATCTTCTGTCGAGCCTGCAACCGAGATACCTTGTACAATCTGTCCGATTGCATTGACATCGCGGTCAAGGATGAATACTGCTCTCACTGAATCACTTCCATCCAACGCTTCGATAATCTGAGCAGCGCCGCCACCCAAAGCACTTCCGATAATTGCTAACCTACTCATCATCTTACAAATTCAATTATTTTCTTACTCACGAATTCAACTTGCTCTTTTTTCATATCATGAAATGAAGGCAAATTGATACCTCGTTCATAAATATCATAGGAAACCACGTTTTCTGGTTTACTTTGGAACATCGGCAATGACGAAAGCGGGTAAAAGAATGGACGACTATCAATATTATTCGCTTTCATAAAGGCAAAGAATGCCTCTCTTTCAAATTTAATAGTTTTATCAAAAACAATTGTAGGCATCCAATAGCTGTTTCTAGTACATGGCAATTCCGGATTCAATTTACAAGCAAGACCCGACAGCAGATTTTTATACCACTCATAAATCAATCGCTTTTTATTAACGAGCTCAGTCGCTCTTTCAATTTGTGCGCAGCCCATCGCCGCCTGGAGATTACTCATCTTGTATTTGTAGCCGTACTCCTGCATCCAAAATGTTTTACCACTTTTCGGATCTCGCCCATGGTCGTTCAGGATCTTTGCGCGCTCATATACTTCTTCACGATCAGTTACCAACATACCTCCCTCGCCTGCCGAAATGGTCTTGGTTCCATGAAATGAGAATACTCCAGCATCACCAATGCTTCCAGCCTTACGGCCTTTGTATTCAGACCCAAGACCTTCCGCTGCATCTTCCAATACTGCCACGTTGTGTTTGCGTGCCACCGACATGATCTCGTCCATATTGGCAACATTGCCGTATACATGCACAACAATTGCTGCTCTTGTCTTCGGCGTTATCGCTGCCTCAAATCGCTCGGGATCAATACACCAGGTGTCTTCCAGCACATCAACAAAAACCGGTTTGGCGCCTATGTATAAAACGGGCTCAACCGATGCAATCCAGGTAATCTCAGGAACAATCACTTCATCACCTGCCTTGACCCCAAGTGCCATCAACGCCAGATGGATCGCGCCGGTACAGGAA
>JANNAZ010000383.1:0-14044 GCA_031384895.1 Cyclobacteriaceae bacterium
TATTCTACATCAGTTTCCACGGGATCCGTCAATACACCGTAGCGGAATACTATGGTAAACCCCCCGACCAATCCTTGATCGAATCGTCTGAAAAATATAAGACGTCATCGCTCACACCTACTGAACAGGAAACGATCTACCAAAATCTGCTTCAATTATTTGAGACTAGGGAGTTATTCCTTGAAAACAAACTTCAACTACAAGAAGTAGCCGATGCGCTAAACGTAACCACGCATAACCTTTCCCAAACAATCAACTCTATCTCTGGTATGCCTTTTTACGATTTCGTTAATGGCTATCGGGTCAAGCATTTACAGAAACTGCTTGCTGACCCTACCAAGAAAAAATTTACCATCCTGGCCCTTGGGATGGATAGTGGCTTTAACTCCAAAGCTTCACTAAACCGCATATTCAAGGCTGAAACAGGCCTTTCGCCAAAAGAATACCAATTGCGAAGCCTTTCCGCATAGCGCAAAGGCCAATTCAGGCCGAATCATCCTGAGCGAATCAGGTCTCATCTTCTAAAAACAAGTCTCAACCGATCGGTTAAGGCGATTGACATCGCCTGTTCCTTGATTTTTGTGCTATCAATCGGAGCCGAAGGTGGCTTCGAAGAAGAAGTTGAAACAATAAACAATCAATCGTATGGAAACCAACAGGTCAACAATCACCAGTATTTTCATTGCATTACTATTTTTCTCTTTCATCGCGCAAGCGCAGAAAGAGTCTGAAAAGAATCAATTCAGTTTAGTATTTGGATTGAACCAGCCTATTGTGTTAAAGGGATTTAATGCAGAGGTCAACTATTGGATGAAAAAATGGGTTATCGATTACTCGCATGGTTTTGACTTACATGTTGCCGGCGAAATGTTGTCTGACGAATATAAAAGACAACAAGTAGATTTTAAAATTACTCATTCACTTGGCCTTGGGATCGGATATCGATTTACCAAGGCATTTAATCTTCGCTTTGAGCCCAAACTTCACATCTATGAAACATACTATCATGGACAAGAGCAATCTAACTCAAACAGCATCGTCAACTTCAATACGTATACACTTGGATTAGGAGCCTACTATCGCTGGCTGCCATTTGAAAAGAAAGAAGGATTTGCAAAAGGCATCACCATTGTGCCCAGTATCCGCTATTGGTATCAGGTGGGCAGCACGTTACCGAACGATCAGTTTTCTTACTTCAACACACAAACAAATCAAAATGAAATACTGAAAGCCCCGAACATTGGAGTGGCCAATACTCCTTGGATCGTAAACGTCAGTATCGGCTATACATTCTAGAGAAAATGATGAAGAGCCGGTACGGAGATCAATACCCTTTCGTAATCCCCTTCTCCACCGCCGGAATTCCTTCCTTCATCCAACTTGGCTCGGGGGCACCTTTTAAATAGAAGTCAAAGAACTGCTTCATGCGCACCTGGAAATCCATCCGGTTCTCGCGCTTGACCGGCCAATGCGGTTCCCCGTTGTAGTTCAACATCCACACGGGCTTGTTAAGCCGGCGGAGAGCCATATACATTTCAATGCCCTGATACCACGGCACCGCATCGTCCATGTCGTTATGCATCAACAGCACCGGCGTCTGGATCTTGTCCGCAAAGAAGATCGGTGAATTTTCAATAAAGTGCATGGGCTTATCCCAGAGGGTGCCACCGATCCGGCTCTGCGAATGTTCGTACTGGAACATCCGGCTTACGCCAGTACCCCATCGAATACCGCCATATGCACTGATCATGTTCGCCACCACCGCACCAGCTTCTGCGGCCTTGAATAAGTTGGTCCGTGTAAGCAAGTACGCCGTCTGATAACCTCCCCAACTGTGTCCTTGAATGCCTATATTTTTCTCGTCCACAAATCCCTTTGTCAGCAGCGTAGCAATCCCCGGCATGATGCAGTTCTTCGCGCTCTCACCCGGGAAACCAATCTTGTATACGATATCCGGAACAAATACCAGGTAGCCGTCGCTCACGTACGTTGAACGGTTGATGGTGGACCGCAAGGGTGTCGGTGTGATATGGCCGTGAAGGTTATCGCTCTCTCGGTCGTAGAAGTAAACAATCATCGGATACTTCTTCTTCGGATCAAATCCTTCCGGTTTGTACAAGAGGCCATTCAGCGGAATGTTGTCTTCAGATGTCCACTTCACCAATTCAACGGATCCCCAGAAATAGTTTTTCATTTGTGGATTCGCCTCACTTATTTTTTTCATACCGGTGAGGTTTATGTCACTTGTCCATACATCCGGATATTCCCGAAAGCTCTCGCGGGTTAGCATGAGTCGATCCGCATTTTTCGCTTTGGAAATCCCGCCAAAACGATAATTGTCCATGATTAATCGCGTCAATTTTCCGTCTCTCAACGAAAGCTTATAGTAGCCAGCTGCTTTGGTTTCCTCATTAAACGCTGTGAGAAGCATTTCCTTCCCCGGATCAATGAACCGCTCCTCCAAATCAAGTCGCACGTAGCGAAATACAATCTTGTCCTTGCGGCCATTCTTCGTAAGGTTGATGGGCGCCGTCTTCCCTTCCGGATCGAGTGACCAAAGATCGTAGCGATCGTAGGCGATGAAGCGCTGATCGTCCTTTGTCCACCCGGCCGAACCATACGAGCCCGGAAAATCCGGCTCGTCATTCTGCTCGTCAGCAAATTTTACAGACAAGGCGCCCGTTAGATTTACCGTTGTTGCCTTGGCCACGGAATAGGATTGCCAGGCCGTGTCCGGAGAACTAAACCAGAATACAAACCCTGCCTGTGGCGACAACCGGGCATTTCCTTTCACCCGCTTTGCCACCGTGGTCCGTTGCTTTTTCAACAAATCAATAATATAAAAATCACTGTATGCAGACGGGTCCCAGGTCGTCATCTTGCGGTACGGAATATTGGTTTCACCCAGAACAATCGCCGAGTTTCCCTCCTCGCCCAATTCAATGGCGGGCACTTCCTTGTCTCCTAATTGCATAACCTGCCTGTCAGCCAGGTCGATTGCGGCGAGATAGGCGCGCTTTTTCTCCGTGTCTGCCTGCTTGTTCTGTTGTGGATAAATGTAGTCATCGTCTCCGCCCCAGACTTCGACCTGAACAATTTCTTCCGTCAATAACGTAGTGTCCTGAACCAGTGGGGTTGGATAGGATCCAAAGAAAAGCCGTGACCCGTTTTTGGCGAAGACCGGTGTGTAGTTTTCGTTCACAATCCAATTTTGAGGAATGCCCATGGATCGCTCTACGTCCAGGAAAGCAGCGGCCGCGTCGCCAGCCTTCCAGTGGTACAACTGGTAATGGCGGATAAGGGCTTTGGTTGTATCCGGATCCACAAGGAAAGCGGCTTGGCTCCCGTCTTCATGAATCTGTAGGCCACGGATCTTGTACTTGCTTTTCCCAGAGTACAGTGTCTGCAGTTTCTCATTTTGAAGGTCATACAAATAGACGCCTGCTTTCGTGGTGCTATCGTTGCCTGAAGAAATAAAAAGCATGCCCTGCCCATATTTGGCAAATGTGTAGTCTTTGACAAAATTGAATATCGTCTCCTTGCGATTGACCAGATTCCGGAGTACCAGGGTGTACCCGTTCTCCTCCGAAGGCTTCTTGATCTTTTTCGGCTTTCCGTTTTTCGCGCTATTATCTGCCTTTCCCTTTTCTTCCTTCGGTGCTTCTTTCTGGAAGGCTAGCCACGCACCGGACTTTTCTGGAATTCGAAATGACCGTACGTCTGGAATCCGCTCCACGCTACGGGCAACAAACGAATAGATGCCAAGCGTATCCTTGGGCATATCCTCCTTCTTCTTCTTCTGGCGTCGTAATTCTTTCACCACCTTTTGGGGTGCCTTGATTTTGAACACTGCATGCCGGCTGTCGAACGTGATAGACACGTTCTCTACACGAGCCACAGAATCCGTTACACCAGTCTTAAGGTTTGAAATGAAGAGTTTCCCATCGCCATCCTGCGGGTTAATAAGTAAGGATGCAAAATTACCATCGGGCGTTAACGCCTTAAATGGAATTTCTTTCCATGAATCATATACTGCATGCGAGAGCGACTTCTTGACCCTCGGGAGCGTGGCCTTCTGTTGAGCGAAGCCGGGAAGGGCAAATCCAGCAAGAATCAGGATGGTAAGGATGCGCATAACAAGTTGATTTTCCCGAAAATAGAAAATCCTGTTGATGCAGGAAGGGAAATTTTGATAATCGGTTTTTAATAGAATAGCGCAGTCCCAGGTCAGCGGTATACAAACTCCCCGTGGGCGCTTCTGATCGTGACCTTTTTTTCAATTGACGCCTCTACCCGACCAACGACTTGCGCGTCAACGGAGAAGCTCTTGGCTATTTCGATAATTCGAGCAGCGTCAGAAGCTGAAACATAAAGTTCCATCCGGTGGCCCATGTTGAAAACTTTATACATCTCTTCCCACGTAGTCGCACTCTGCTCATAAATCAAATTGAAGAGGGGTGGCATTGGCAGAAGATTGTCTTTAATAACGTGAAGATTTTCTACGAAATGAAGTACTTTGGTTTGAGCCCCACCACTGCAGTGCACCATTCCATGAATTCGGTTCTTCATTTCTTTCAAAATTGGAAGCACAATGGGAGCATACGTCCGGGTAGGCGACAGAACCAATTTCCCTACCGGAAGGGGTGCTGCGTCAATCTTGTCAGTCACTAAGTATTTTCCGCTGTACACCAAGTCCTCCGGTAATTCCGGATTGTAAGACTCGGGGTATTTCTGAGCATAGGAATTGGCGAAGATATCGTGGCGCGCGGAGGTTAACCCATTACTGCCCATACCACTATTATACTCTGTCTCATACGATGCCTTGCCGTGGGAAGCCATACCCACGATGACGTCGCCGGCTTGAATCCGGCCATTATCAATTACCTCTTCCCTCTTCATCCGCGTGACTACGGTACTATCTATCTGAACGGTTCGAACGAGGTCACCGACATCAGCGGTTTCTCCACCCGTGCTGTATATCTCAACCCCATGCTTACGCAACATGAGCAGTACTTCTTCAGTTCCCTGGATGATAGCTGATATCACATCGCCGGTAATTCGCCCTTTGTTTCTTCCAATAGTTGAGGAGAGAAAAATTGGCCTCGTCGCACCCACGCAAAGCAAGTCATCCACATTCATGACAATCGCATCTTGGGCTATTCCCTTCCACACACTCAGGTCTCCTGTTTCCTTCCAGTAGATATAGGCTAGCGAGGATTTTGTACCCGCGCCGTCGGCATGCATCACGGTGCAATACGCAGGATCCCCGCCCAGCAGGTCGGGGCTTATTTTACAAAATGCTTTCGGGAACAGGCCCTTATCCAAATTTTGAATAGCCTGGTGTACATCCTCTTTGGATGCTGAAACGCCTCGTTGGTTATACCGATCTGACATGGGAATTTTCAAGTGCCTTGAGCCGTCTATTTAAATTTCACTTTCGTCCAGGCATAGGTCGGATACGTCAATTTTGGATTCCCCATCAGACTCTGATACCCTTGCATTCTGCTGAGCTGGGTAGGGCTGATGTCTCCCGCGGATGTCGCTCCTGACTTTGAATTGACCTTTGCCTTCGGAATTACAAATTTACCTGTCTCAAAACCTATCGATAACTCAGTCAGGGCAGCCTTGGAAAGTCGATAGGACTTAAAGGGGATCAGCGCTTCATAGATATAGGCACCAGCCTCATCCATATCAATGGCTACTTTGATTCCATTCATGATGCCGGAGCGAGCACTGGTGATTGGCTCATCCGCCAACCCGATCAACTCAAGTACTTCAAGACCTGTGATCAGCTGACGATCCATTTTCTTCTGATAATCTGCACGCTCACCCGCCGAGTTACCGGGCCCTCCTTCTTGCCGGATGGCCGCCGCGCGGTCTTCAGCTTCAGGGCCGCCGGCTGGAAATTTCAAACCAAGTTTTTTCTTCTTCTTTCCGCTTGGATCAATCCAAAGTGTTAATCCAAATGCGGCCAATTTTCGTTTGGCATAAAAATCACTCGTCATCATACGGACATACAAATTCTTGTCATCGGTGCACACGTTGAAACTAAAGATCTTGTCTTCGTCCTGAACCCAGGTCATCGGCCATTCCTCTGCGTTACCGTCAATCAGTACGGCCGAAGACAACGGACATGGCGGATCACTCTGCTGGGCTACGGAATAATGGCCTCCAAACAACAAGAAAGCAAATACAACGTGTTTCATAAGAATTGGCATGAAGGGCAAAATTAGGAAATCTCTCGGGACATTGAATGGCGATTGCGCTAGCTCAACCGCTTAAAGAACTCCCAGCAGACTATTCCTACACATACGGAAATGTTCAGGGAGTGCTTAGTACCCGCCTGGGGAATCTCCAGGGCTACATCTGCGAGGGCCAAGACCTCTTCGGAAACTCCATTTATCTCATTGCCGAAGACCACACAGAGGCGCTCTTCCAAGCAAGGGGCAAATTCTTGCAATGGAATACTCGCCGTGGTTTGCTCAACTACGACAATGCGGTACCCTTCCAGCTTTAGCTTCTGAACGGCCTCTTCCGGCTTGAGAACATATTCCCACGCAACGGATTCCGTGGCTCCCAAGGCCGTCTTTTGAATTTCCCGGTGCGGTGGCGTGCCAGTGATCCCAGTCAGAAAGATTTTCTTGCAGCGAAAGGCGTCTGCCGTACGGAAAGCCGATCCCACATTGTGGAGGCTCCGGATATTATCCAAAAAAATGACTACCGGGATTTTGCTGGCCTGACGAAATTCATCCACTGAAATTCTACCCAGCTCTTCCATGCTCCGTTTTTTCATGCGGAAAATTAGTCTTTCAGAAGGAGATTTTGACCCTGCTGCAACGGCAAGGGGCCAAGTCTCGTACTTTCACATCATGAAATGGTCAATTTTTTTCATTCTCCTGAACATTACCCTGGCCCAGGCTCAGGATACCTGGAAGGATGTCTATTCCGAGAGCGCCTGGGAAGAGCGTGACCGATGGCAAAAATCAGACGAGCTCGTTCGTCATCTTGGGCTTATACCCGGAAGTCGAGTCGCTGATGTCGGCTGCCATGAGGGGTACATGACGGTCAAGCTTTCTATAGCTGTAGGGCAAAAGGGGAACGTATATGCCGTCGATGTGGAACAACAAAAACTTGACCGGTTAAAGAAGGTTCTGGACAATAGAAATATAAGGAACGTAGTCCCGCTCAAAGGCGATTACGACAACCCTCATCTACCGGAAAGTACCTTGGACGCTGCAATTATCCTGGACACGTATCACGAAATGACCCAACACGATGAGATACTCCTGCATATCAAAACGGCCTTGAAGCCCGGTGGGCGACTTGTACTTTGCGAGGCCATTGCCGACAGTCGGCGAGAATCAACCCGGCAAGACCAGGAGCGCAAGCATGAATTGGGAATTCAATATGCCATTGACGACCTCAAAAAAGCAGGATTCACCATCATCCGCCAACAAGATCCCTATATCGACCGGACGAAAGAGAAGGGCGACAAGATGTGGCTACTTGTCGTGAAAAAATGACAGCCCTTGTACGCAAAGTTCGAAGCAGTAAGTTCTAAATTGCTGCTTCCATGACGGCCAAAACAGAAACTCCGCTTTCCAAACAATACAATGCGATCAAAGCCAAATATCCAGGAGCCTTGCTGCTCTTCCGGGTAGGTGACTTTTATGAAACGTTTGGCGAAGACGCCATTACGGCAAGCAAGGTCCTCGACATCGTGCTGACCAGGCGCGGGGCCGGCTCTTCTTCGGAAACAGAATTGGCGGGATTCCCACATCATTCGCTGGATACCTACTTACCAAAATTGGTGCGCGCCGGCCATCGGGTTGCAATTTGTGATCAACTGGAAGACCCCCGGTTTGTCAAGGGAATCGTCAAACGTGGAGTAACCGAACTGGTAACACCGGGGGTCTCCTACAACGACAACGTTCTTGAACGAAAGAGAAATAACTTTCTGGCATCCGTCTATGGCGACAAAAATATTCTCGGGGCTTCCTTTCTCGACATCAGCACAGGGGAGTTCTATTGCGCACAGGGGGCCGAAGATTATGTGCTGAAACTTGTTCAAAGCCTTTCTCCTTCAGAGGTAATCTTTGCGAAAGGACAACACGCGCGGTTTGAGCCCCATTTTGATGCTGACTACGCCACGTTCCTGTTAGATGACTGGGCCTACGGATTTGACTTTGCTAACGAAAAACTTCTGAGTCAGTTCAAGACCGCATCGCTAAAAGGTTTCGGTGTCGATGGACTTAACGCCGCAATCATAGCAGCTGGCGCCGTGCTACACTACCTCGAAGCTACGGAGCATCGTGAAACGCACCACATCGCATCCCTGTCGCGAATGGATGAAGAGACCTACGTATGGCTGGACAAGTTCACCATTCGCAATCTCGAGTTAGTAGCTTCTCAAAATGAAGGCGGTGTGCCCCTATTGCAAATTCTCGACCGGACGATCACGCCCATGGGCTCCCGCCAACTGAGAAAATGGATGGTCCTGCCACTCAAGGATCATCATGCCATAGAAGAAAGGCTTTCCATTGTGGAGAAGTTCTTCCAGGATCAGGAGCTTTCTGAGAAAATTACAGGCCACTTCCATCAGGTCGCCGATCTGCAACGGTTGATTTCAAAAGTTGCTGTTGGTCGGGTAAACCCGCGGGAGCTTCTCCAGCTGAAACGATCGCTACTGACCATTTCCCCGGTCAGGGACTTGCTGCTTCGGTCCGGCTCGGTGGAGTTGCAAAAGATGGCCGACCAGCTCAGTCCCTGTGACTTTCTTCTGGAGAAGATCGAAAAGGAACTTATGGATGATGCCCCTATGCTGATCCATCAGGGGGGAATTATTAAAACAGGCGTCGATTCTGAGTTAGATGAGTTGCGTTCGATAGCCTTTGCCGGAAAGGACTATCTCCTCCAGGTTCAGCGCCGCGAAGTAGAACGCACCGGGATCAGCTCGCTGAAAGTTTCCTACAACAAAGTATTCGGGTACTACCTGGAAGTTAGCAATGCCAACAAGGACAAGGTGCCTGTCGATTGGATCCGGAAACAAACGTTGGTCAATGCGGAGCGGTTCATCACAGAGGAACTGAAGGTCTACGAGGAAAAGATTCTTCACGCAGAAGAAAAGTTATCCGTGATCGAACTAAGACTCTTCCAAGAACTTGTCCATCACGCCGCCGATTACACGTCCGCTATTCAGCAAAACGCCCAGATCTTTGGATCAATTGATTGCTTGTTGTCCTTTGCTGCTGTGGCGCGAGCCAATCGGTATGTAAAACCAGAGATCAATGAATCCCATGCACTGGAGATCAGCGAGGGGCGGCATCCCGTTATCGAAAAGCAGCTTCCTCCTGGAGAAACCTATGTGCCAAACGATGTTTACCTAGACAACGACAATCAGCAAATTTTGATCATCACAGGACCAAATATGGCCGGAAAATCAGCGCTGCTTCGGCAAACGGCACTGATCGTTCTGATGGCGCAAGTGGGAAGCTTTGTCCCTGCGTCGAAAGCAAAACTGGGAATCGTCGACAAAATCTTCACCCGTGTTGGCGCGTCTGATAATTTGTCGCGCGGAGAATCCACATTCATGGTGGAAATGACAGAGACGGCCAGTATTCTCAACAACCTCAGCAACAGAAGTCTGATCCTGATGGATGAAATTGGCCGCGGCACCAGCACATACGATGGTGTTTCTATTGCGTGGGCGATTGTCGAGTATCTCCACCAACATACGGAATTTCATCCCAAGACTTTATTTGCCACCCATTATCACGAACTCAATCAGCTCGCCGAAGACCTGGTCAGGGTAAAGAACTTCAACGTCAGCGTGAAAGAGGTGGGCGATAAGATTCTATTCATGCGCAAGCTAAAGGAAGGAGGCAGTGAACACAGTTTTGGTATTCACGTCGCTCAGCTTGCCGGAATGCCCAACAAGATCGTACTGCGTGCAAACGAAATCCTGCACTTCCTTGAGAAAGACAGAAGGAAAAACAACGATGGAAAAAAATTAGCTGATCTGCCTAAAGAAAACTTTCAGATGAGTCTTTTTGAGGCCGACCCCAAGATGAAAGAAATCAGCGAACTACTTCTCAAAATTGATATCAACGCGATGAGCCCGGTTGAGGCTTTGCTCAAGTTGAATGAAATTCTGACTGTGTTAAAAAAATAAGTCGCGTTGAATTATCTTCGGCGTGGACCGCGACTAAGCGATTTGCGCGCCGCAAAGGTACTCTTGGGTCGTTCTTCCGGACGGTAATCAGGGCCGGGCCCAAGAGAAGCGGGCAATTCCAATTTGGGAATATTTGAGCCAATCATGTTTTCAATGCTAAAGAATTTTCGCTGATCACGCTCATTGATAAACGTGATGGCAGTCCCCGTGGTTTCGGCGCGAGCGGTACGCCCTACTCGGTGCACATAATCTTCCGGGTCCGGTGGCACATCGTAATTGATCACCGCGCTAATTCCTTCCACGTCGATTCCTCTAGACAGCACATCCGTTCCGATCAGAATGCTAAGCTGCCGGCTCTTGAAAGCCCGAAGGATATCCTCCCGTTCGTTTTGTTCCAGGTCCGAATGAAACGCCTTCGCCGAAAGTCCATTTCGCTCAAAGGATGCGCCCAGTTTTTTGACCATTTCCTTTGTTCCCGCAAAAATGATCGCACTTTTCCATGCATGCGTCTTCAACAGGTAGGTTAGCAAGGCGGGTTTCTGGGAATCATAAACCACATAGGCCTGCTGCAGAATCCCTTCAGCTGGTTTTGCAACTGCAATGTTGATCTCCACAGGTTGATTGAGGATCTTGTTAGCGAGTTGACGGATGCGCGGAGGCATCGTGGCTGAGAACAGCATGGTCTGACGCTGTTTTGGGAGGTAGCTGATGATTTTAACAATGTCGTCAAAGAAGCCCATATCGAGCATGCGGTCAGCTTCGTCCAGAATCAAGTGCTTAAGGTGATCGAAGACGACCGTTCCGCCTGCCAGCAATGCGATCAATCGACCGGGTGTGGCAATGATAATATCGGCTCCCCTATCCAGGGCTTTGCGTTGCGTTTCCCATGTCGCGCCATCTCCTCCACCGTAAACAGGTATTGAGCTTACTCCTGTGAAATAGGCAAAACCTTCAATTTGTTGGTCAATTTGCTGGGCAAGCTCCCTGGTCGGGGCAATCACCAATGTATTCAAATGCCGATGATCGGTATTTAGAATCTTGTTTAACACGGGAAGGATGTAGGCGGCTGTTTTTCCAGTTCCCGTTTGGGCACATGCTATGATGTCCTTATTTGAGAGAATTATGGGAATCGCCTGATCCTGGATGGGTGTGGGCTTGGAATAGCCCATGGAGTCCAGTCCTTCCTGGAGCCGCTGTTCAAACTTAAAATCGCTGAAAGCCAAAGGGTGTGTTTTATGAATTGTCTATGCGGTCAAACCGCGTGTATGGCTGCAAGATACTCGGTATTATGATGCCATCGGGTGTTTGATTGTTTTCCAGAATAGCGGCAACGATTCGAGGGAGAGCGAGCGCACTTCCATTTAATGTATGCAACAATTCTGTTTTGCCCTCTTTGCTCTTGTACCGGAGCCGCAACCGGTTTGCCTGGAACGTTTCAAAATTACTGACCGAACTTACTTCGAGCCAACGCTCTTGGCCGGCAGAAAATACTTCAAAGTCATATGTGGTAGCTGAGTTGAAGCCCATGTCCCCTCCACATAACAATAGTTTTCGGTAGGGCAACTCCAGTTTCTCCAGCAGACCCTGGACATAGTCGCACATGGTATCAAGTACGCCATACGATTCTGTCGCTCGGCAGATCTGCACAACTTCAACCTTGTCAAATTGGTGAAGACGGTTAAGTCCTCGCACATGAGCGCCCCAACTTCCTGCCTCGCGCCGAAAGCAGGGTGTATATCCCACATGTCGGACCGGCAGATCACTTTCCTCGAGAATCACATCGCGGTACAAATTGGTTATCGGAACCTCCGCAGTAGGTATGAGATACAATCCATCTGTATTAACAAAGTACATCTGCCCTTCCTTGTCAGGTAGCTGACCGGTACCGTAGCCACTGGCCTCATTCACAACAATTGGTGGTTGAATCTCGGTATACCCCTGATGGGATGCTTCCTCCAGGAAGAAGTTAATTAACGCACGCTGAAGCTTAGCGCCCTTCCCCTTGTAGACCGGGAATCCAGCACCCGAAATCTTGTTTCCCAGATCAAAATCAATGATGTCGTATTCTTTGATGAGATCCCAGTGGGGCTTGGCCCCCGGATGAAGGACCGGCATCGCGCCGTGCTGATGAACATTAATATTCTCATCTGCCCCCCGACCCGCGGGCACATTTTCCGCCGGAACATTCGGGATCTTATAAAGGACCTCCTGAAGTTTGCCTTCTACCTGTTTCAGCTCCTCCTCGAGTGATTTGATGGCTTCCTTTTTGCCTCCCACCTGGCTTCGGATTTGATCCGCTTCAGACCGTTTTCCCTCCTTCATCAAACCTCCAATCTGGGCCGACAAAATATTCAGCTCGGCACTGGCTTCATCTCGCACCACCTGAATTCGGCGACGCTCCTTGTCGTAATCAACCGCTGCATCTACTAACTGCTCAGCGTCCTTGAGGTTTCGTTTTTTCAAACCCGTCAGGACCTTCTCTTTATTGTCACGTATCGTGTTAACCTGCAGCATTTCCGTTCCGATTAGGGAGGCAAAACTACCACAATGCCATCATAATTTTTTTCTGCCTGATTTGATTAATCATGCAATTTGGCCTATAATTGCAGTGTCAATTAGGCCTCCCAGGCCGTTTCTCATAGATAAATCAACGTTTTGTTTAGTCTGGCTTCCCTGAAACCTAATTTGTTATCCTGATTTCTATCCCACTGCCCACCCGGATTGGGAACCCGATGAGTCATTCTTTCTGCACCTCAAATTCAACATACACACTACTACTTTTTTAATCCCTCATGTATACTATTGACGATTTAAATGTCAGGCTTCTGTCCGAATTAAAAGACATAGCCGAAAAAATGGGCGTAAAGAACGCCAAGAAATTAGCCAAACAGGAACTGGTTTACAAGATTCTTGATCAGCAAGCCCTGATTGATGCGCCTGCACCCGCTCCCAAAAAACAGGAGGACCGGAAATCCGATGATCGGAAATCCGATGATCGGAAACAAGATGATCGCAAACAGGATGATTCTGGCAAGGGACGCCCCCGTCGCCGCGAGAATGTCGCTTCCGCTCAGGCACCACGAGAAAACGCTCCTGCTCAACAAGCAGCTCCTTCAACACAGCAGCAAGACATGCCAACTGTGACCCGATTTGAAGAACCTCAGCAGCCCCGGTTTGAAGAAGCCCCACGCCCTCCTAGACAACAACAGCAACAACAGCAGCAACAGGGCAACACGATAGAGCCAGGTCAACGCGCTGATCTACCCCCAGATCGTCAGCAGCAGTCTCGTATTCTCAACATAAAGGATTTTGACGGTGCAGTCACCAGCGAAGGCGTTCTGGAACTCATGCAGGATGGCTACGGTTTTCTGCGGTCTTCCGACTACAACTACCTGGCCAGCCCCGATGATATATATGTATCCCCTTCGCAGATCAAACTACTTGGTTTACGAACAGGTGATACGATTCGTGGTCAAATCCGGCCGCCCAAGGAAGGCGAAAAGTATTTTGCCCTTTTGAAAGTCGATAATGTCAACGGGAAAACCACGGAAGAAATTCGCGATCGTGTTGCATTTGAATATCTCACTCCGCTGTTTCCGAATGAAAAGCTGAAGCTGAGTACAACTCATGATAATATGTCCACCCGCATCATGGATCTCTTTTCGCCCATCGGCAAAGGGCAACGGGGAATGATCGTGGCACAGCCCAAGACAGGAAAAACTGTTTTGCTGAAGCAGATTGCCAATGCCATCGCAGAAAATCACCCAGAAGTATATCTCATTGTATTGCTGATCGATGAGCGGCCTGAAGAAGTAACTGACATGGCCCGAAGTGTACGGGGGGAGGTTATTGCATCCACATTTGATGAGCAAG
>JANNAZ010000406.1:0-2299 GCA_031384895.1 Cyclobacteriaceae bacterium
CAATCAGAATCACATCGTTATCGGCCCATGGAATCATGGAGGTTGGGCCAGATCAAAAGGAGATCGGTTGGGGAATATTAGTTTTGGAGTACCTACCAGTGAGCAGTTCTGCAGAGATATTCAGTCGGCCTGGTTTGCCTATTACCTCAAGGGCAAGGTGCCACCTCCAAAGCCCGAATCAGCACCCTTCGTATTGCAAGAGACCCCAGGCGGAAAATTTCCGGAGGCCTTTGCTTTTCAAACGGGCTCAAATAAATGGCAGTCGTATGCGAATTGGCCACCCATATCGCAAACCACTTCCCAAAGCTTGTATCTGCAGGCAAATGGAAAACTCGCCTTCACACCGCCGGCAAGTGATGCAGGATTTGATTCGTATGTGTCCGATCCGGCTCATCCAGTCCCTTACCGCCAGCGCCCGATCGAAGCTACATACAGTGTGGGTTCACGTTGGTATACCTGGTTGACGGAAGACCAGCGATTTGTTAACAACCGTCCGGATGTGTTGAGTTGGGAAACGGATGCGCTCAGTGAGGACATTACGGTGACGGGCAATGTTCTTGCTATGCTTTATGCGGCCACCACGGGTACGGACAGCGATTGGATCGTCAAGTTCATCGATGTCTATCCAGAAGTGTATCCGGACGATCCAAAAATGGGGGGTTATCAGCTGATGATTGCCAACGATGTATTCCGTGGCAGGTACCGAAATAGTTTTGAAAAACCGGAAGCTATTGTAGCCAATGAAATAAATCGGTACACAGTTGATCTCCATGCGGTAAATCACGTCTTTAAAAAGGGACACAAAATCATGGTACAAATACAAAGCACATGGTTTCCGATTATTGACCGCAACCCGCAGAAATTTGTTCCTAATATCTTTGAGGCAAAAGAGACCGACTTTCAGCCTGTGCTACAAAAAATCCATCGATCAATGGAATCTCCAACTCATCTTGTTCTGCCCATTCAAAAGTGAATGGGTTGCTGCTGCGAAGAGCCATGTGTTTTGAATCAGCGGGGAAATCAAGTTGGGAGGGAAGGAGGTAATCCTTACTTTGTAGTTCATTCTATCTTATGGCAAAGCGAGATCCGGCCTTGATATTCATTTTCATTACGCTACTGATTGATGTCACAGGATTCGGGATCATCATTCCGGTAATGCCCAAGCTGGTGATGTCATTGATCGGAGAAGGGGCAACCCTGAGCCTGGCAGCGACATACGGGGGATGGTTGATTTCCTCCTATGCCATTACTCAGTTCTTTTGTTCCCCCATAGTAGGCGGACTCAGCGATCGGTTCGGCCGCCGTCCGGTTCTATTGGGTTCTCTTTTCGGCTTTGGGATTGACTACCTCTTTCTAGTCTTTGCTCCTTCCATTGGCTGGCTCTTCATTGGTCGTATCGTGGCGGGTGCCATGGGTGCGAGCTTCACCACAGCGGGCGCCTACATAGCCGACATTAGCACGGCGGAAAACAGGGCCCAAAACTTTGGTGTTATCGGCGCCGCATTCGGACTGGGCTTTATTATTGGCCCCATGATTGGCGGGCTTCTGGGTGATTTCGGCGAGCGTGTTCCGTTTATGGTTGCCGGTGGACTAACGTTGCTGAACTGGCTATATGGATTTTTTATTCTCCCAGAGTCACTCAAGCAAGAGAACCGCCGGCCGTTTGAATGGAAGCGCGCCAATCCCATCGGCACCCTCCAGAGTCTGTGGAAGTATCCTGTCATCTCCGGCCTGCTGATTGCGCTGACGTTTGTATATATCTCTGCTCATGCTGTGCAAAGCAATTGGTCATACTACACCATTGAAAAATTCAAGTGGACACCGACAAACATTGGGATATCCCTCGCCGTGATCGGGTTTGCCTTTGCGCTGGTTCAGGGAGTGTTGATTCGTAAAATTATTCCGAAGCTTGGTCAGCAGCGAAGCGTGTACTTTGGCCTTGGATTTTATGCGTTGGGATTTCTTCTTTTTGCCTTCTCCACAGAAGGATGGATGATGTATGCGTTTACGCTCGTCTATTGCCTCGGCGGTATTGCTGGCCCTGCGATGCAAGGCGTTATGTCAGGTGTTGTGCCTCCGAATGCGCAAGGAGAGTTGCAGGGAGGATTTACGAGCCTCATGAGCGCAACATCGATCTTCGGACCGATACTCATGAACGGCCTGTTTGCATTTTTTACAAAGCCCGGCGGTGATGTATATTTCCCCGGAGCTGCCATGCTGCTGGGTGCCGTGCTAACAGTGATCGCCGTTATTCTTGCGCGAAGAACACTGAAGGCCAACCTCAAGGTAAAATCAAAAT
>JANNAZ010000414.1:0-5141 GCA_031384895.1 Cyclobacteriaceae bacterium
GCTTGTCGTTTGTGTGGCGGTAGGACTGTTTTCCGGCTACTATCCGGCAAACAAGGCATCCAAGCTTGATCCGATAGAATCGCTCCGATTCGAATAGGCTTCATTTCAATACGATAATTTCTTTTCTTTTCGGCTCCGGAGAGATGCCAGAGCGTCGAGACGAACCGCCTTGCGGTTGTCTCGATGATGACTGTAACGTCCTCAGCTGAACGGGGCGGTCTCGAAAACCGTTATATGCTGACAGAATCGTCAGCATTCGAATCTCTCCATCTGAGAAGTACCTTGGCCTGATGCTCAGACCAAAATGGATCTCATTGAATCGGAGTGGTTCAAGTAAAGTATTTTCCGAGATAATTTCTTTTCTTTGAGGCCCCGGAGAGATGCCAGAGCGGCTGAACGGGGCGGTCTCGAAAACCGTTATACTCGCAAGAGTATCCAGGGTTCGAATCCCTGTCTCTCCGCCAATGCCATCGACGCTGAATTAACTTCTGGGTCATCACTTTCAATATGATTTTCTTTGTTTATGTACTCAATTCACCTGGATTCGATAGGTATTATATTGGTCAGACAGAGGATATCAAGTCAAGATTGGCTCGCCATAATAAAGGCTACGAGAAATCAACTTCGCCTTATGTTCCCTGGGAGCTGTTTTGGTTGGGCACTAAGTTGACCAGGGCTGAGGCTATGGATTTGGAAAGGAAGCTCAAGAACCTATCAAGAGCTAGACTCGAGAACTTCATGTTGAAGTATTTCGAAGGCCGAGATGCTGCCGAAGGTCTGCCTCGCAGCTGAGCGAACGTGCAACGTGGGGATTGAAACTGCTCCCCGAAGGGATGTCCGAGCTTGAATGGTCGTTATCACTTTTCTCCATCAATTATGATTTGTAAGTTGCGGCATATCTGTACTTCCATGATCCGATTGCTAGTCCTTTTCCTTATGGTATCCTGCTCCGATCTAGGCGCCCAAAAACCAACTGCTGTGAATACAAAATTCCTTGCCCTCGGCGATTCCTACACCATCGGGGAAAGCGTTGCTGAAAAAGAGCGCTGGCCAGTACAACTCACCGCTGCGATGCGCAATGGCGGAGTGAAGATTGATGACCCCCGTATCATTGCCACCACCGGGTGGCGAACGGATCAACTGAAGAAAGCAATCCTCGATGCCAATCTTACGAATGAGTATGGCTTGGTGTCATTGCTCATTGGTGTCAACAATCAGTACCAAAAGAGAACAGCCGAGAGTTATGCGCCGGAATTCGAGGAACTCCTGAATATGGCCGTGACGCTGGCTGGTGGGAAGAAAGAAAACGTGTTTGTCGTTTCGATCCCTGATTATGGTTTTACACCCTTTGGGCAACCTAAGCAGGTTGAGATATCCGAGGCAATCGATGCCTTCAATGATGTTAATCGAGGCATCACGGCTAAGATGGGAATCAAGTATGTGAACATCACTGACCTTACCCGAGAAGGACTGGCGAAGCCGGAGTACGTTGCAGGCGATGGATTGCATCCCTCAGGAGGAATGTACACGCTTTGGGTTGAGCGGATTCTGCTGGCTCTGACGCCTAAACGCTAGAAAATTTATTTTACCAGTGGAAGAATAACTTTTGCCAGATTCTCACCTATGATGGCATGCCCTTCTGCCGTGGGGTGTATTCCATCAGCCTGGTTCAGTCGCTCGATGCCGCCGACGCCGTCCAGGATGAAGGGTACCAGCACAGCATTGTTTTTCTTGGCAAGATCAGGAAACACATTTCTGAATCCATTAGCGTATTCCTTGCCCATGTTTGGCGGCACCATCATGCCGGCCACCACGATCTTGCAATCCGGGTTTTTGGCTTTCAACTTGTCGATGATAGTCTGAAGATTCTTCTTCGTTTCATTTATGGGTAGTCCGCGAAGCCCATCGTTGGCCCCAAGTTCCAGGACAAACACATCGATTGGTTGGCGTAGGATCCAATCGATCCGGGTCAACCCACCGGCTGACGTCTCACCGCTTAGTCCGGCATTGATGACGCGTACGCTAGCGCCTGATTCGGCCAGCCTCCGGCCTGCGATGGTAGGGAAGGCGTCCTCTGGAGATAGGCCGTAACCAGCAGTTAGGCTGTCACCGAAAAATAGGACCACCTTTGTTTTCGGTGATTGAAAAAGCATGGCGACTACAATAAAGACCGCTAACTTGCCGACCATATGCTATTCCTTTACGTTCAGATTACTTTGTACAAATAACGCCTTTAACCCGTACGGGTTGCCTTCCCTATGTCAGAAATACTTTTAGCAGCCGAGAACCTCACCAAATCATATCGATCTGGGGACCGTGACCTCTTAGTCCTAGACAGCGTCTCGTTCCAGGCCGGACAGGGCTTGCGACTGGCGATTATGGGCCCTTCAGGAAGTGGAAAGACTACGTTGCTTGGCCTCTGCGCCGGGTTGGATGTACCTACTGCCGGAACGGTATCGCTTATGGGATTCAAATTGAATGCGATGAGTGAGGATGACCGAGCCTACCTCCGGAACCAGTACACAGGCTTTGTATTCCAGAACTTCCAGCTTCTCTCTACACTGACTGCGCTTGAGAACGTGATGGTGCCATTGGAACTCCGCGGAGAGAGGAATGTGAAACCGAAGGCGAAAGCATTGCTCGATCGCGTTGGCCTGGCCGATCGCAGCCATCATTACCCCACCCAATTATCCGGAGGAGAGCAGCAACGCGTGGCAATTGCCCGCGCTTTCATTACTCAACCCAGGATACTTTTTGCCGATGAGCCTACAGGCAATCTCGATGAGGAAAATGCCAAGCAGGTAGTAGATCTGCTGTTCGGCATTAATGGTGAATCGAGGACCACGTTAATTCTGATCACCCACAATGTAGAGCTGGCCCGAATGGCCGACCGGATCCTGGAGATGAAAGGTGGCCGGGTTGTCAATGATAAGGTGATGGTCAAATGATTGAATACATTATTTCACTAAAGCGCAAGAGTAAACCATTCTGGCGTGACCGATGGATATGGCGTATGGCCTGGCGCGATGCCCGGCATAACTATTCGCGTCTGTTCCTCCTGGTTGCGTCACTAATCACTGGGATTGCAGCAGTTGTATCTATTGGTTCTCTTAACTATTCACTTCAGGATACCCTGGATCAGAATGCGAAGGAGCTGCTGGGGGCAGATCTGGTGTTGAATAGCAACAAGGAATTCGACTCTTCGATTATTTCTGCTTTGGATTCGGCGAAAGTCAATATCGCAGGCGACGCGCAGATGGCCTCCATGGTGATGTTCATGAACACCGGACAGTCACGCCTGGTGAAGTTGACGGCCCTATACGGCGATTTTCCTTTTTATGGAAAACTGGAAACTCAACCTTCCAATGCGCCAACGCTGATGCGGACGGGGCGGTATGCCATGTTGGATGAATCATTGGCGCGGCAGTTTGAAATCAGTTCGGAAGACTCCCTGAAGATTGGAAATCGGATGTTTAAGGTGGCTGGCGTAGTCACAAAGATCCCCGGTGGTGGCGTGCTCACTTCCACGCTGGCGCCTTCGGTCTATATCGCCATGGACGCACTGGATTCCACTGGACTTGTTCAATTCGGCAGTCGTGTCGGATATAGCCTCTTTGTGAAAACCTCGGGCGTGGCGAAGACGGAGTCAACGATCAAGTCCATACAACCGTTGGTGAAAAAACTCGGCTATTCCATTGAAACAGTAGAGGGCCGGAAGAAGGGCCTGGGACGAGGACTGCGATCGGTATATCAGTTTTTCTCCTTATTGGCGTTCGTTGCCTTGATCCTGGGATGCATTGGTGTTGCAAGCTCCGTTCATATTTATGCTCGCGAAAAGCGAGACGAGGTGGCCGTGTTGCGTTGCCTGGGGTCGTCGGGGTGGCAGGCGTTTAACATATACTTCATACAGGTTTTTGTTTTAGGCTTGCTGGGAAGCGTTTTGGGTGCAGTTCTGGGTGCGGGCATTCAGCGGGCAATTCCCATAGTATTCAAAAGCTTTATTCCGCTTGATATACCATTTTCAATTTCTTGGCCTGCGATTGGTGAAGGATTACTGCTGGGCGCGTTGGTGTCTGTGCTGTTTACTATTTTGCCTTTGGTAGCAGTGCGGTTCGTCCCACCGCTAACGGTCCTTCGTGCCGATAGTGTCCCCATAAAGAAATTCTCAAAGATGCGGTGGGCGGCCATTTTGCTTATTGTACTTTTTCCTGTTTTGGCGGCGGCGTTCCAATCGGGAAGCTGGCTGATTGGATTAGGCTTTGCCGTTGGCCTTGCTGTGGCATTGGGTTGTCTGGCGTTAGTCGCTGTCGGCCTCTTGAAGTTGGTGAGGAAATTTTTTCCTCAGTCTTCGAGTTTTGTCTTTCGACATGCCTTGTCAAACCTATTCCGCCCGAATAATCAGACCCAGGTGCTGATGGTCACCATCGGGCTCGGCGGTTTTATTATAGCCACACTGAATATTGTTCAGCATAGTTTGCTGGGCCAGGTTGAGTTTACCGGAAATGAAAATCAGTCGAATACGATTTTGTTTGATATCCAGCCGTCGCAAAAAGACGGAGTCGTCAGTTTGATAAAGGAGCATAAATTGCCCATCAACCAAGTGGTGCCGATTGTGACATGCCGGTTGCTTGAACTCAAGGGCAGAAGTATTGAAGCCATGCTCAAGGATACTACAGTCCATATTCCGGAATGGGCCCTTAGTCGGGAGTATCGCGTGACCTACAGGGATAGCCTCCATCGCTCAGAAGAGCTAATGAAGGGAGAGATGCATTCTTATCGGCCGGGTACCAAGGATTCAGCCTGGGTTACGATTTCTGAGGGAATGCAGGAAACGTTGAAAGTTGATGTGGGCGACTCATTGATTTTTGACATCCAGGGTGTTCCACTCCGGACCCGGATAAGCGGCGTACGGAAGGTGGACTGGCCCAAGGATCCTCCAAATTTTATTTTTGTTTTCCCGAATGGCGTCATTGAAGCGGCCCCGCAGATCTGGGTTGCGGCCACGCGGATATGTAGTCCGCCGGATCAGTGGGTACCGGGGACTGACCGTGGCCGAGAAGGTCTATTGCCACGACCCGATGCCGATCCCGAAGGAGCGCCATGCACGTTGACCATGTATCAGCCGACATTCCGAGACCGTG
>JANNAZ010000420.1:0-4909 GCA_031384895.1 Cyclobacteriaceae bacterium
ACCTGCCCGGCGTGCTGGCGACAGTTCTTGCGCTGAAGGAGAAAGGGTACCTGATTTCAGACAGTGCTGTCCTCCAGGGTATATCGCAGGTCACCGAACGCACCGGACTTAAAGGGAGATGGCAAACATTGCGGCAGCGCCCCCTGACGATCTGTGATACGGGTCACAACCAGGCGGGTATTCAGGAAGTTGTAAATCAAATCCGCCAGACGCCCCACCGCAAGTTGCACATGGTCATCGGGATGGTCAACGATAAAGACATCAGCGATATGCTGAAGCTCTTGCCAAGGGAAGGGGAATATTACTTCTGTCAAGCTAACATCCCCCGCGCACTGGATGCTGACGAGCTAGCCAGGGAAGCAGCCAGGATCGGGTTGAGCGGCACGGTAGTTCGCGATGTGAATGATGCGCTAGACATAGCAACCGAAAGTGCAGGCGATGAGGATCTTATTTTTGTTGGAGGGAGCACATTTGTAGTCGGGGAGATTGAAGGTTTATGAGAAATAGTTTAAACATCCATGTCGCAGGGCGCTGATAATGCTTTTGTGATCCCGTGTAACCGCGTATAAATTGCTACCTCATTTCTATTTCAATCTGTGAAAAACAAACTCTACCGCTTTAGTGTCGTCGCTGAACGGGCAAACGTATTGGAACCTGGCAAAGAACTGTTCACGCGGATTCGAGGCCATTGGAATGACACTTACTTTCCGAAACCAAATCCCATCACGGTGGAGCTGGCCTGTGGTCGGGGTGAATATTCAGTAGCACTGGCCAGTCGCTTTCCTGAACGAAACTATGTTGGCGTCGATATCAAAGGGGATCGCATCTGGAAGGGCAGCACACTGGCAGTGGACCAGGGGTTAGGCAACATTGGGTTTCTTCGAACCAACATTTTGAACATCGAAAGCTTCTTCGCTCCGCATGAAGTGGATGAGATCTGGCTTACGTTTCCTGATCCCCGCCCGAAAAAACGCGACATCAAACGGCGGCTGACTAGCCCCAGATTTCTGGATACGTACAAACGAATCCTCCGACCCGGTGGCATTTTCCGACTCAAGACGGATAATACCGGATTGTTCACTTATACTCTGGAAGAGCTTGGCCTGAGGTCGGATATTCAGGACCTTGCTTTTACGGAGAATGTCTATGAATCACCGTTGCGCGACGAGTGCTTCGATATCCGAACGCGCTACGAAGAAATGTTTGCCGCAAAAGGAGAGCTGATCAAGTACCTTCGCTTTCAATTCCGTCATGATTGAGGCGTTTTCCGGAAAAACTTCATAACACTTTATTAATGTGGGCCACCGTTCCGAAACACAAAATGGCCGTACATTTGCCTAGACCAATCAAATTGCTTTGGCAAAAAAACGAAGAGATGTTGAACTCGTGGTGCTGTCCGATATCCATTTGGGAACTTATGGATGCCACGCGGAAGAGCTTCTCCGTTACCTGAAGACCATCAAGCCCAAGACTCTTGTCCTCAATGGTGACATCATTGATATGTGGCAGTTTAGCAAGCGATACTGGCCACAATCGCACATGCAGATTGTCAAGCACATTACTGGTCAATTGGCCAAGGGTGCCAAGATTATCTATTTGACTGGCAACCACGATGAGATGCTTCGGAAGTTTGCGGGATTCCGTATCGGGTCGTTTCAGATTTTGAATAAAAAACTCCTCAACCTAAACGGAAAGAAGGCCTGGGTTTTCCATGGTGATGTGTTTGACGTAACCATGCAGCATTCCAAGTGGCTAGCCAAACTCGGCGCTGCCGGATACGATACCCTCATCCTGATAAATACATTTGTCAACTTCGTGTTGCGCCTCTTCGGAAAGGAGAAAATATCGTTATCCAAGCGTGTAAAGGATAGTGTAAAGCAAGCGGTGAAGTTTATCAATGACTTTGAGAAGACCGCGGCCGACATTGCTATCTCGAAAGGGTATGATTATGTTGTTTGCGGGCATATTCATCACCCAGAGCATAGGGAGATTACCACAGACAAAGGGACAGTGACCTATCTTAACTCCGGGGACTGGGTTGAGAACCTCACCGCCCTCGAGTACAACGGCGGGTTCTGGAGAATATATCGATATACTGATGACCCCGTGGCGCAATCGGTCAGGATACCCAACCGATTCAAACGTAAACTGGACAATGATGAGATATTTCGAGACCTTGTGAATGAATTCCTTGACCCTGACTAATTGACGATGAAAATACTGTATGCAATCCAGGGAACGGGTAATGGGCACCTTAGCCGGGCTGTGGATATTGTTCCTGAGTTGAAGAAATATGGAAACGTAGACCTCTTTGTCAGTGGTGCACAGGCGGAAGTGACATTGCCATTTCCGATTAAGTATAAATCAAAAGGCCTCAGCTTCTACTTTGGCAAAAGCGGGGGGATCAACTTCTACAAAACCTTTCAGCGTAATAGCTCAAAGGATGTGATGAAGGAGATCGCTGATTTTCCTGTGGAAAAGTATGACCTGATTGTCAATGACTTTGAACCGATCACAGCCTGGGCAGCGAAGAAAAAGGATGTCCGGATCGTTGGACTCAGCCATCAGTCAGCCCTGCTTTCCAAAAAGACGCCGAAACCAAAAGTAAAGGATCCCTTTGGCGAGTGGCTTTTGCGTACGTACGCCCCAGTCGATAACTATGTAGGGTTTCATTTTCAGGAGTATGATAAAGGTATTTTTACGCCTGTCATCCGGTCTGCCATTGTCGACGCTGACAAGAAGAGCAAAGATCATTATACGGTTTACCTCCCGGCCTACGACGACAAGAAGCTCGTGGCGCTGTTTATGAAACTACCCTCTTTCCGTTGGCACATTTTCTCAAAACATACCCAGCAGCCGTATCACATTGGGAAGATATCTGTTTACCCGATCAGCGGGGAAGACTTTGTTGAGAGCATGGTGACAAGTGCGGGTGTGTTGTGTGGCGCTGGATTTGAAACACCGGCTGAAGTATTGCACCTTCAGAAGAAGTTGCTCGTGGTTCCAATGAAGGGCCAGTATGAACAGAAGTGCAATGCTGCCGCATTGAAGAAGTTAGGCGTGCCGGTATTGAAAAAAATGAAGAAGAGCAGCCTTCCAAAAATTGAGAAATGGCTCGATGGTGATGGCATCCTGGATATCCAGTATCCGAAAGTTGCCGGGAAGGCAGTGGAACGGATGATGAAAAAATATGGCCCTAAACAGTAGGTGATTTAACCGTTTAGTTCTTCCAGTACGGTTGCAAGTTGATCGTAGTCCTTTAGGCCAGGAGCTGATTCACGGGACCCTTGCAATGCTACCCCAGCGGCATGTGTTGAGGACAGGAAATCTGTTGCCAACCCGGGGAAACTGTGTCGTGCAATCAGAACCGGAGGGTCGGTGGCAAAAGGAAGTGCTACACTGTCTGGCACATCAGTAACGATCCAGTAAGCAATTCCAATAGCGGGCCAATCTCCAGACTGAAGGCGGTCGAAGTATTCTCTAAATGTAATCTCCACCAGTAGGGGCACAGGAGTCGGTCCGAGCGCCGGGATCAATTGCACTCCGAGGTGAAAGTAATCAGCTGCATATTGACTGCGCACCTGCTCCAGATCGACAGGAAGTTGGGATCCGAGTTCGGCAACACGGGTTGGGCCCGAAACCCATCCGATGATCTGCTGATAGGCCTCAGGGCTTACATAATCTGGATGAGCCGGATCAACAACAACGCCGAGGAATTCGGCGCCCATCCCGGCACAATAGCGGGCATCACTCAGGTTAGTAATGTGACTGACGTAAATGACGGGGGACGATTGCATGGTCAAATATTCAAAAGAAAAAATAACTTTGTAAAATAAGTTTAGTGTGTTGAGAGCGAATTGGGTTATTCTTCTGTTTGTCCTACTCTTCGGTTGTCAGTCCAAAGACATCCTGCCGAAGACGTCGTCCGTAGACTACTATCCACTCCGCGTTGGCGCCTATTGGGAATATGATGTTGTGGAGACTACAATCAGCCAGGTGGAAGGTCAGACAAACTCCATTTACGCGTTGCGTGTGAATGTTAGCGACTCCTCGACCTTAAACGGTGAAACAACCTATATTCTTCAGCGATGGCGCCGTGATCCGGGGACCACTCCGTGGATAGCCCTCGATACATGGTCAGTTCGCCTGACAACATTTCAACTGATTCAGCAGGAGGGAAATGTGCCATTTGTCAAACTTCAGTTTCCCTTAAGCGAAGGAAAAACCTGGAATGGCAATGTGCTTAATAACCTGGGAGGGCCTGATAGCTGCGAGGATGGATCGGTCAATTGTGACACCTTTGTCGTCAGCAGCCTGGCCAAACCATTTGAATTGCCTGGCGGTCTATCTTATGATAATTCTGTTACCATACTGGAAAACAATGAGGATGACCCGATCGTTATGAAGGATGTGCGCTTATCTGTGTATGCCATCGCCATCGGGCTTGTGTATCGCGAGGTATCGCACCTGGAATATTGCACAATTGGCGATTGCATCGGACAGAAAATAGTTGAAAATGGTTTTCTTCAGAAACAAACCCTAACGGCCAATGGGGGCCTTTAGACTCTGCATTCTACTTGGCCTATTGTCTTCACCAGTTTGGGCACAGACAAACCGGTATATGGTTTTCTTCAGTGACAAGATTGGAACACCCCATGCAATTAATCAGCCTTCCACTTTTCTCTCAGACAAGTCATTGCAGCGCAGAACCAAAGCTGACGTAGTTGTCACTGCAGAAGATTTGCCAGTCACTCCGAATTATGTAACCCAAATCAGGGCGGCAGGAGCAAAGGCATTTTTTACGACCCGGTGGATGAACGGTGTGCTCATTGAGGCCACGCCGGCTATCCTTTCAATCATTGCGGCAATGCCTTTTGTAACCTCGACTGAATTCGTTGCTCCCAATCAG
>JANNAZ010000429.1:0-1552 GCA_031384895.1 Cyclobacteriaceae bacterium
GCCTTGATGTCCACATTTTGAGGTATGGCTACACCATGCGGAACATGCCTTACCTGCATATGCGCAGGATCTGCGCTTAGCAATACATCATGGAATAAGGCTGTGTGAGTGACATACATGTCCGTTATCGCGCCATAACGCACGGCAAGCCTGATGTTATAAAAATCATGAATGAACTGGTACACCGTCTTCCGGGTGCCATAGGCACAGACCGATTCCATTTCCATGGCATCATTGCAAAACAACGCCCCCGGTTCATTCCCAATGCATTTATTGAGTCTTTTCAACACGCTGTAGCGGTTTTCGTAACTGGCATAGCGAAAGTCCACCACTTCATCAGCCAGGAACATATCAGTTACCGGCGAATGATTCCCATCGGTCTGTGTGATCAGGATCAATTTGACGAAGGCCTTCGGCCGCAGGGAAGAATGGTTGATGATGTTCTTATTGAGCGAGGCCACGCCGCCCAAAATGTTGGTCACCACAAATACAATTTCTGGTCTTCCCCAGTGCTTCATTTCTGAACAAGTGTCCTAATGCCGTCTTCAAGGCTTATTTCCGGTTTCCAGCCAGCAAACGACGTGATCTTGCTGATATCAGCGAGCAAGTGGAGCCTGTCCGATTTTCTCAGTTTGGACGGATCGGTGGCAACGGCAACCTTTTCGCCAAGGGCGCGTGCAAACCCGTCGATGACCTCCAGCACGGAGTATTCAATGCCGCGGCCAAGGTTAAATATGTCCAGCCCATTGTCGAATTTTTCCAGCAGCAGCTGAACTGCCCTCGCCATGTCAGCTGTGTGAATAAAATCTCTTTTGGGTTCCGTATTACCGAGAAGGACTGTCCGTTTTCCAGCCATTACCTGCTGCTGGATAGCCGGGATCAGGTGCGGGTTGGTTTCATTGGGTCCGAAGGCATTGAAAAACCGGCAGATGATCGTCGGTTTGCACGTCTCCGCCTGAAATCTTCCGCAAATGGCTTCCCCGGCAAATTTGGAAAGGCCGTAGATATCCGTGGGGCCCGGAGGCAGGGTCTCCGTTATCGCTCCATCATAGATTGGATAGACGGCCGCTGTAGATGCAAAAAAAACTTTTTCGAGGTCTGGCAGGATGCGACAAACCTCAAGGACGTTGGATGTACCCTTGATATTGATATTGGCCGACTCAAAGGGGTGTTCATTGCAGTAGGGAATGAAATGGATTGCAGCGAGGTGAATGACACACTGGGGAGAGAACCTGACCATGGCCAGTTTGAGCAAGTCCGAATCAAGGATGTCGCCTCTTACAAACTGGTGACCCGGGGCCTTGACAAACTGCAGGTCGCCGAATGAAAGATTGTCGTAGATGAGGATTTCATAACCCGACCTGGACAAGTGGTTCACCACGGCAGAACCAATGAAGCCCGCTCCGCCGGTAACAAATATTTTCTTACTCAAAGGTCTTTGGTGGTTATGGTTGAAAGGTTCAATTAAAATCCCCTGATGACAATAGCGGCCGCCCTCCGCAATCTTCTCCAGAGACCCGGATAACTTGGTTTCATATAGTCCCGGTCCTTT
>JANNAZ010000435.1:0-7530 GCA_031384895.1 Cyclobacteriaceae bacterium
AGCACAAAGAGTACCAGCGTTCAACCTGACGTAAAGTTCGTGGTTGCTCTCATTCTGGCTGTTGTGATGACGCTGATGAGTATGTGGCTCCTCATGCACGCTTAACATGAAATATATTTCACCTATTCAAACAGATGATAACCCATGAATAACCAGGACAACGATTTAGAGACGTACTGTTGGCTTCCTGCCAGGATCTGCTCGCGTATGCAGGATAATCTGCTTCTGATGACGTTTATGTTGGCGATGACGATCCTGTCTGGTCTAAGCGAGTACTTATAAATACAAATGACATGAAGCACCTATTTGTGATTTTACTTTTTGCGACAATTGGATTGACGGCTCATGCTCAATACGATCAGGCAGCCGACAATCAGAAGGCGGACAAGGGAGCGACGGCGATAGCGGTGGCCTATCGGTTATATCCAACGCAGAACATGTGGACGTTTATCAAATTGAATACTCGAACAGGCCAATTGTGGCAAGTCCAGTATAGTGTGCAAGACAATCGGTTTGAAGTGTATTTGAGCCTCGAATCTCTTGCCACTTTAGACGATGAACGAAATGACAGATTCGCTCTATACCCTACACAGAACATGTACAACTTCATTCTGATAGATCAATTTGACGGAAGGCAGTGGCAGGTTCAATGGTCACAGGATGCTGAAAAAAGATTTATTATTCCAATTCAGTAAAGGAGCATAATTCAATTTTGTGATGGACATCCTTGGAAAACATCGTAAGCACTTTAAGGCAAATGGGCTATTCGTTAGTTGTTTGCTCGTTCTGCTGCTTGGAGTTGTTCATGTAAGAGGCCAGGAACTTACCGTTGACTTGCGTGAGGTTAATGGAGTCGTTGATTCCTGGACGAAGGCACACAAAGATAAAGATCTGTCAGCGCTTGATCAGCTTTACGCGGAAGAAGTGATCTTATATGTCAAGCGAGTGCCCAAAGCAAATTGTCTGGACATCAAATCAAAGATATTTCAAACCTCTGAGTTCTTTGATCAGGAGATTGTCAGCAAACCTGTTACCAAAGTGTATGATAACGAGGTGATCCGGACCTCATTTGTAAGGCGAGTGACTTCCGGAATCATGATCACCGATTATGACGCCTACCTTCTGCTTAGAAAAATTGATGGCGAGCTAAGAATCATTGGGGAGAGCGATCTCACAAGGGATGGTCAGGTGGGATTTATTCCGGACCTTGGTAGTGAGCTGAAGACTTCCTTGCTCTCCGTGAGAAAGGCGCAAATGGAGAAGAGTTTCTGGGGTAATGTCTATTTGATTCTGTTGACACTCCTTTCCGGGGTTGCATTAGTCGGCCTTGCATTCCTGCTTTTGAAGGTTAGAGAGGCACGCAATGAAAGGATAGCAATAGTCCAGGACAAGGATCTTGAGTTCTTCCAATCGCGACTTGGAGAAATACGGAATGCTGTTGCTGAATTTGCAGCACACGTTGACGTAAACACCGGCTATTTCTCGAATAGCAAATGGAAGGATTGGGAAAATCTTTATTCAAATCTCTACCATGAGGCCAAGGAAAAATATTTTGCGAAGCTGCCCCAGGAGGAGCTCAGGCTGATCAATACATTCAAACGCTATTTTGCTCAGGGCGAGAGCAGGAGAACCGAATTCAACAAGACCTTTCTCATCGAAGAGAATAAAAGGTACAGCACTTTTTTTGATAACATAGAAGGAAGAAAGCTGGATAACCAGCAGCGGAATGCTATCCTAAAGGAAGAAGATAATAGCCTGGTCATCGCGGGAGCGGGCTCGGGTAAGACAAGTACGATCGTTGGCAAGGTGCGGTACCTCATCGACCGGTATAAAGTTGCGCCTCGGGAAATTCTCCTGATTTCATTTACCAATAAGTCAGCCACCACGCTGGCTGCTCGAACAGGTGTAGGCGACTTTGAGGCAAAGACCTTCCACAAGTTGGGAAAGGACATCATTGCCGGGTGTGAAGGAAAGCAACCCAACCTGTTTGACGAGAAACAATTCAGGCCGCTACTCAAGCGGTACTTTAACGAATTGCTGCGGGACCCGAGCTACTTAAGTAAGGTAACGGAGTACTTTGTAAATTTTCTTAAACCGGATAAGCCACAGTCAGAGTTTCAGACCCAGGGCGATTACATCCAATACCTCAAGGATCAGAATTTCAGGACCTACAAGCAGGTTGAAGTTTCATCCAAGAGCAGGACCACCTACAAAATGGAAGTGGTCAAGAGCATCGAAGAGTGCAGAATCGCAAATTTCCTGCTGTTCAATGGGGTGGATTACGAGTATGAAAGACCTTACGAGTTTAATACTGCTACTAAAGCGTTCCGTCAATACAAGCCTGACTTTACAATAAAGCAGAACGAGACAAAGATTTATCTGGAGCATTTTGGGATTTCAAGGGATGGAAGTGTTCCGGCGTTTTTTGCTAAAGATGGGGAGACTCAAGAGCAAGCAAGTGCAAAGTACCGGCAGGGCATACAATGGAAAAGGGATCTACACCTGGCGAAGCATACAAAACTGATTGAGTCATACAGTTATGAAATGCGGGAGGAGTCCCTGTTTGATAACCTTACCCTGAAATTATCCGCGGCCGGGATAACGTTGAAGCCAAAAACTCCGGGTGAAATATGGCGCATCATATTGGACGCTGCCAGTGATGAAGTGGACGGCTTCATTACCCTGTTTGGCACGTTCATTACCCTCATGAAGTCAAACAACTACTCCATCCACGACGTACGAGAAAGGAATCAGCAATCAAAGGATGATTTTTTTAGACGGCGAAACGACCTCTTTCTTGACCTTGTGAATCCTCTTTACGCTTCCTATGGTGTTCATTTGCGCGCGAGAGGTGAGATTGACTTCAGCGACATGATCAACCAGGCGATTACGCATGTGCGTCAGGGCCGATATAAGCGGAAGTACAGACATATCATCATTGATGAATTTCAGGATATTTCCATTGGAAGATACCAGCTGGTAAAGGCAATCAAGCAAGCCAACCCTACCAGTAAGCTTTTCTGTGTGGGTGACGACTGGCAGTCCATTTACCGATTCAGCGGCAGTGACTTGGCACTGTTCAAGGATTTTGAGAAGTACTTCGGTTATACAGAAAGATCCAGAATTGAGACAACTTATCGGTTCCACCATCCCCTCATAAAACTTTCCAGCGACTTCATTCAACGAAACCCGAATCAGACCCGCAAGGATTTGAAAGGAGCCTCTGCATCCAAGTCGACCACCTATAAGATCCACTATTCACTCTCGAAGAATCAGGATGACACCCTCGTTGTGCAGGCCATCTTCAACCAACTTGCCGCAGATCCGGATATCGAGAAGAAGGAGATTCACATCTTAGGTCGCTATAGTTTTGATATTGATCGATTGAAGAACGAAAACAGGGCTTTCGTCATTGACAAAGCTAGCGAATCGCTTACCTATACCGCCCGAGGTAAGTCGGGAGCAGTGAAAACGTTGAGGGCACAGTTCATGACTGTTCATAAGTCCAAGGGCCTTGAAGCGGACATTGTCATTATTCTGAATTGCAATTCGGGAAGGCTGGGCTTTCCTTCCAAGATGTCGGACGATCCCGTGCTGAACCTGTTGTTGAGTGAAGCTGACCAGTACGCACACGGGGAAGAGAGGCGACTGTTCTACGTAGCGATGACCCGAGCCAGAGAAAGTGTTCACTTTGTCGCTGACCATGTATTCAAGTCAACCTTCATCAATGAGCTGGAAATGAAGACCAGTCAATCGCCCAACCCGAAGTGTCCGGACTGCAAGCGGGGAGATTTGATTGTCAAGAAGGCGGGAACTGCCAAGAATGGCAATAAGTACACCTTCTATGGGTGCACGAATTATGATTACGGCTGCGAGTATTCGATGATGGCGTGGGAGAAGGGGCAAGGCACCACGGACACCGGAACCCCGGAACAAGTCCGGGGCGGGCGACTGGGGCGGGCGTCTGGGACAGGCCTTTCAACTTTCGACTAACTTACCCTCCGCCATCCCACCGCTTCGGCTCTCAATAAAGATCTCGCGCATCCCGGAACCCCGGAGCAAGTCCGGGGCAGGCATTCCGGGATAACACCGTCCGGGACGCTACCCTCCGCCATCCCAGCGCTTCATGTCTTTTACCCGCGACCCGGCTGAACTGCCCCAATAGTAGGCGGCGATGGCCAGGACAATATCCCTCACTGCCGCACGGCTCTCGATGAAGATCTCTCGCATATCAGCGGGGATGACACCCCAGGCGGAGACGACGACGGTGTAGACGAAGCACAACAGGATCACGATGCCGAACACGGTCATGAACCAGTCGATGTGGCCGGTGGCTTTGACGAAGTCTTGTTCGCGGGAATGCGCGCTGGCGAGGTCGGTCAGTCGTCGGTCGAGCTCTTCGAGGTTGAGACGGTAAACTTCCATAAATGCCTTGCGGTCTTCTTCGGTGAGACTCTTGTCGTTGAGCACGAGGTCTTTGATGCGCTCGAGGACGCGGATACCCGGGACGACGTCGCCCAGGCCTTCGAGAATGTGGGAAAGGTTTTTGCCTTGCAAGAACTTTCCGAGGGTGGTGTCTTTGAGGGGTTTCATTGGTATTAGGTATTAGGTATTAGGATTAGGTGTTAGGTATTAGGTATTAGGTGTTGGGTATTAGGTGTTGGGTATTAGGTGTTGGGTCTGTCGGTTTTGACTGCACTACCCAAAACCTAAGGCCCAATACCCAACTCCATCTTCTCCGTGGTGAGAATTGCTTCAAACAGCGTCATCGCTATCTGCGTCTGCCCCGACTCACTGAGGAGAAACTCCGCTTCTCTCCGATTATCGAAGAAGAGATTCTCCACCAGGAGAGCAGGGCAGGTGGTGTTCTTCAGGACGTAGAAGTTTTCTTCGTGGTCCAAATCTCCGTCGGCGAGGTTGCGGCGAAAGCGGAATTGAGGCAACCTGCGCAAGTACGTTGCGCAGAAGATTTCGGCGATGGCGTCACTGGCGGTGTGGCCGATGGAAGTGTAGACAGAGAAGCCGGAGCCTTTTCCGTGCGCACCCTCAATGTGGAACCCCATATGGCGCGCGCTTGCAGCGCGTGCCCGTTGAAAGCGTTCATCGAAGGCACGAATTGCATCATATAAGATCGACAGCAAGAAAACCTCGCACTTTGGTAAAATAGTCCTTTGCCGAACTGTACAAGTAGTTTTCCGGTTCTCCGACCACCTGGATTGATTGTCCGTGCTATCAATGTTTCAAAGGAAGTTCTCACCGGCACGCGCTATAAGCGTTCCTCGCTTCGCTCGGAATGACAATTTGTTAAAGAGGTAGGAATGCTTCGCTTGGGAGTCCCTCCCAGCTACTTGTTGCCAGAAACCAACCTGCGCTTACTATTCCTTGCCTTTTTGCATCAAATGAAGAGCAAGCGCCGGGGCCAGAATAAGGAATACCAATACAAGCCGCACGTTCAGAAAGAACGACAATACCAACTGATCGATCTGTCGTGGTTCCAGATAAAAGAAGCTCGCTGCCATCGAAAGCCAGACGTCGCGCAACACAAACGTTAAAATGAAAAGGAAAATGGCAAACACGATTCCGACAAGAAATGTTCTAAACAGAAAGTCTCTTAGAAAGATTATTTTGTTCTTTTCCATAACTACTTGATTTTGGTGTAACACGGAACGCATACAGGTAATAAGGTACTCATTTTAAGAAGTAGTTTCGACTACTATGGCCGAAACCTGGCAACCTATATCCCCAATACCTCTCTTAGCTTCGCAAACCCCGCCTCACTCAGTGGCACCCTCACCCCACTTTTCAAAAGCGCCACGTGACTGTCTTTGGTAAGCGGCTCGATACGCGTCAATTCCTGAAGGTTGAGCAGATAGGACCGATGCACACGGACAAACTGTGCCGGATCCAGCACTCTCTCGTAGTGTGCCATGGTTTTCTTCTTGAGGAAAAAACCGTCTTTCGTGTGGACCTTGACATAGTCATCGAAAGCTTCAATGTAAAAGACCGTGTGGACAGGAAGGATCACCAGGTTGCTCCCTTTCTTCACCACAATTCGCTGCCGCTCCTCTGGTTGAGATACGCTGGTGAGTAGTGCGGTTGTATCTTCTTTGCTTTTGGCATCTTGCGACTTCCATTTTGCCACGGCTTTGTCAAAGCGCTCTTTGCTGAAGGGTTTTAACAGATAGTCAACCGCGTGTCGCTCAAAGGCCTGCATGGCGTATTCGTCAAAGGCCGTAGTAAAAATTATGCCCGGCGGTGTTTCCAGGAGCTCAAGCATCTCAAATCCGTTGATCTTGGGCATCTGGATATCCAGAAAAATCAGATCTGGTTTGTGCTGAGTAATAGCTTTAATGCCAGCAAAACCGTCACCACACTCATCTACTATGGTAATTTCTTTGTGGTCGCCCAGGTATTCCCGCACAATGCTCCGGGCCAGTGGCTCATCATCAATCAGTATTGTTGTGATCATGCCGGTTGTGGAATTTTGATGATGGTTACAAACGTACCTTGCTCCTTCGATGTCTTCAACAAATCATTTCGTAAAAATAATAAGTCAAGCCGTCGCTGCACGGCCGTGAGCCCAAATCCGGTTCCTGAACGCGAGGAAGTGGACTCATCGAAAGGGTTTCGTACCGAAATTTCCAACAGGTTGCCATCCATCCGGCCTTCAATGACGATGGTGATATCGCCCGTTGTATCATAGAGACCAAATTTGATGGCATTTTCTACTACTGGCTGAAGAATCAGCGAGGGAAGTTGTTTTGTGAACAACACTTCATCGCATCGAATATCCGTATTCAGACGATGACCAAAGCGAACCTTCTCGATATCGAGATAAAGCTGAAGGTGCCTTAACTCTTCCTCGAGCGTGACAAAGCTCTTATCGTCTTTCTTAATGGTGCCGCGCAGAAAGTCGGAGAGCTGCTGAACCATCTTGCGCGCCTGCTCCGGCTGGCTCATCACCAGCGCGCTGATGGAGTTGAGGCTGTTGAAAAGAAAGTGGGGCTGAAGTTGCTGTCTCAGGCTCGACAGTTCGGCCTCACGCGCCAGTTGGAGGGCATCATTCTTTCGCTTCTCGTTTTCCTGTTTGTCCTTGACGTACACCCAGAACCAGGTGAGCACTGCTACCAACATCATCATCAGCCATCCAAACGTTCCCCGGATGGCGCGGGAATTATTTAGAAAAACCCGATACGGTCCGTCGTCAGTTATCCGTATTAAGGTTTCGTATTGCAAATAGAGGCAGATATAGGCCAGCGCAACACTCCATCCGACAACATACAGCGCGTGTTTGCCACTCGGCTGATAAGAATGCATGGAGGTGTTGATCGTGTAGCCGGCCATGGCAAAAATGATTTGTGTGACGAGGGCATCTTTTAAAGAAGTGTTGAAGTCAATGCCGAAGTCCATCATGAAGTAAGTCTGGGTTGCCCCCCACACGCACCACCAGGCGGCGTAGAGGAGCAAGACCTTGGTGTAAGAGAGGATCGGTGCGGACATCTTGATTCGGTGATTTGTTAATTCGTTGAT
>JANNAZ010000282.1:0-11170 GCA_031384895.1 Cyclobacteriaceae bacterium
TGGTAACACTAACCCAGAAATATATGTTTAAACATGTATTTATTTTGTGCTAAGGCTCTGATTATCAGATCGAAATATTTTGTTAGACACTGGCGAGCTGACAGCTGTGCCCGTTTTCCAATCCCCCGGTTTGGAGCAGACACGGAGCCAAATGAGGTTGATCCATTCGTCATCAAGTCCCCGAATCCAATTCAAAGATTGAACCAGTATGTGAGCTTAATGACTAGCGCGCGAAGTTTTGGCTGGCCCACATAAAAGAAATCGCCATTGTATGCCGTGTCAGCAAAATAGTTGTCAGTATATACTAGGAACAAATCTGAAACAGGAGCAAACCTCCATTGAAGACGGGAGTTTATGTTTAGGTTCTGAATCTGACTGTTGTATTGAATGAAGGTAGCCCAGAATAGCTTGTCGGAGAATGTGAGGTCGATTCGGGGACCTATCAGGATGAGGTCGGAACTGTTGTAGGGTTGGGGGAGCCGGATTCCGTTGTACGAAAAGTCAAGGGATACAACACCGTATGGTTGAAAGCGGTAATTCAACCGCCCTGACAAGTTCAGCCGGGTGCCGTTATAGTACTGGCCCGACCGCGTAGAAAGTTCCGTATAGAATTTCCTGCGCGCATTCGAGGTATAGCTTGCAACAAGGACATACGGATTGTAGGAAGTCCCGGCCGGAAGTTGCAGGCCGCCGCTGCCGCTGGGATCAAAAGGATTGAAAAGGTAGGTGTACTCGTTTCGGAGTCGAAGGTTGAAATTCGAAGTATTCTTGAATTGGATACGGTACATCAGGTTGACATCCCAATCTAGAAATCCATATTTCTTGTTTCCGATCATGTCAAAATCAAATCCCGGGCCATGCTTTTGAATGGCTCCTGATTTTGGATAGATGTTGAGCCACGAGGTGGATGCAAATTGAGTAATATCTGTTCGTCTTGTATACCCGACCTCCGGATTGTAGTGAGCTCCCACATTTCTGACAAACCAGTCGGTTTCCCATTTCGGCGTTGCATACCGTATAGATCCCCCTGATGAGAAGGTGGAGTCCTGCTGTTGCTCATCAAAGGACTGATGGTAATACAGTTTTCCGTTCCATCGATTGTCTTTGCTTAACAGATTATAGTCGATACCGATGACCCGGTTATACTCGTTGGGTGAAAAGGTAAATTCCCCGCCTAAGGAGTCCGCCACCGCCTGCTTGTTCACAAAAATCAGTCCGATGTTGGATCTGGCAAATATCTTCTGCTGAACAGAGATGACAGAATAATTTGTCGATGGCAATCCGATTGAAGGATCTCTGCCTGCCTGCATAGTCAGGAGGCCAATTCGGAGGTTGTTGTTGATCTTCCCACTAAGCCGGGCCCCCGCATAGATTGTATTCTGAATATTTTGCCCGGTAGAGGTATCACGCGCCACGCCGATACGGCGGGAAAAAAACGGACGAGAACCCTCAGTCCCGAAATTAGCAAACAGGTCAGCATTCTCCAGGAAAAACTGCCGACGCTCCGGAAAGAAGATTTCAAACCGGTCCAGGTTTGTCACCTGCTGATCAACCTCCACCTGAGAAAAATCAGGGTTGATGGTGAGGTCAAGATTCATGGCCGAGTTTACTGCGACCTTCACGTCTCCACCCACCGCCGTCTCGCTGGCCGTTGGTTGGCCTGCTTCAAAATCTTTGGTGACTCGTTGGGCGACGTACGGAATGAGTGAAATATTGGGGCCGGGCGAGCTCAGGGGCTTGTCCCAATACAACTTGCGATTGAACGCCAGGCTCTGCAAAGGATATACCCGCGGTATGGGTGACCACGTGGAGCGCTCAGCGTTGTAGCTGTCGACGCGGAAGAAATTGATATTCCATTCTGATTGTCCCGCCTTGTAGCGTATTGTTTTAAAGGGGATGGCAAACTCACACACCCACCTGTCTTCCAGGATTCTGGCTGCCGAGTACCATTTGTTATCCCAATTCAAAGACAAATCCTCACTTGTACTACCACCATTTGAAATCAGCCCTTCCCGCTGGACGCCGAACGGATTGACGCCAAACTGAAACGCGTTGGTATGATCCTGATAGGTATCGATACAAGTGACAAAGGCATCGTTTGCTTCACCCCGGAAATCGCGGCGTAGGGAGGGAGTTACATACTTACGCGGGCCGGTGTTGTACATGACAGCGTAGAGGTAAACAAAATTGTCGTCATAGGTCATCCGTACTTCCGTCTGCGCTGCGGCATAGGAGGAGTCGAAGGGAAAGATTTGCTTGAACTGCCTGGCTAAATCTGCCGTTTGCCAGGTCTCTTCATTCATCTCCCCATCGATGGTAATGGGACCGGTCGCCCGCTTGATGGCTAACCCTGTGGTTTGTGCAATCGCGAAAGTAGCAACCGCGAGGAACAGGAGTAAAAGTGAATACCGCAAACCAAATCGAATTTAGGCAGCAAGGATACGTAAACTGACCCTGATTACTGAGATTTACTTGACTAGTGGGCCAGAGTCAGGGTGTCAAAGGTAGAAATCACGGGTGAGTTGAACATACGCTGCCGTTGGCCGGCGATCAGCCCCATATAGATAGAGTGAGTCTTCAGCGATGACCTGGGCTTGCCTGACGGAGCCTTGTGCGTTGTCAAGAGAAAACCCGAAAGTCATAAGTGACCGCTGCTGCGGCTTTCCACTTCGGGTAAAAAAGCGTGTAAGCTTCTGTAGATGAAGCCCCTGCTGGCCGGCTTCTTCGCGAAACGGGGTGCTCTCCCGGCTGGGAAGGATCAGGTGGAAATTTCCATCCGGTAGAAGCAGTCGGCAGACTGCGGCAATCAGTTCGTCATGGGATAACGTGCCGCTATGGCGAACAGTGCTCCGGCCAGAATCTGGTGGAAGCAAACTCTTTACAAAGTAGGGCGGGTTGCATGAGATCACATCATACCGATCGGGTGGGTGGTAATTTTGTACGTCGCCATGAATCACAGATACTTTTTCCGGCCATGGAGAAGCAAGAACATTTTCTTTGGCTTGGGTAGCATCGTTGGGGAGAATTTCAATTGCGTCGATCCTGGCATCAACAGAACTGCGCTGCGCCATCATGAGTGCGATGACACCCGAACCTGTACCAATGTCCAAAATCCGCCGAGCGGTACTGACCTCGCACCAGGCGCCAAGTAACACACCGTCTGTCCCCACCTTCATGGAGCAGCGATCGTCGTTGACAGAAAATTGTTTGAAACGGAAAACCCCCACGATTACGGTAGTGACTTGATAACGTTCTGTGTGAGGCCTTCCATATCGAATCCGTGGTGGCTGATGCCCATGCGTACAAGAACTAGTTTTTTTGAAGGGATGATGAACACATTCTGCTCTTCAGCTCCTTCAGCCGCGTATTCATCGTTGGGGACTCCGGGGTGAAAGCAGTTCAGTGGATTACCTTTCGCGCCAGCGTTCAACCAGAACTGTGCACCATATTGACCGATCGGCGAGGCCGGAGCAGGTGTAGAAGAATACGTGACCCATCCTTCCGGAAGGATACGCTCGCCATTCCATACTCCGTCGTTGAGATACAGCAAACCAAACCTTCCCCAATCGCGGGCACTGGCATATCCGTATGAAGATCCAACCCAGGTACCGGAGGCATCCGGTTCAATCAACAGTGTGGTCATACCGATCTTATGAAACAGGTTTTCGTACCCATAACGTGGATAGTTGCTGTCGCCAACCGTCTGTCTGACGATCCGCGATAGGATATTGGTGGTGCCGCTTGAGTATTCCCAATGGGAGCCAATTGGGTACTTGAGCTTTTGCGATGCGGCAAAGCCACCCATGTCATCACTGTGGGAAAACATGTTGTGGAAAGTACCCGGTAAGAAATAGGACTCGCTCCAGTCAAGACCGCTGCTGGCTTGCATCAGGTTGTTCAGGGTGATGTTCTTTCGATCGTCAGATTGCCATTCTGGAACCGGGGCTGGTGCTTCCAGACTCAGCCTGCCTTCTTTGACAAGCAGGGCGATGAGACCGTTAGTAAGGCTTTTCGTCATAGACCACCCCAGCAGTCGCGAACGACGATCAATGCCTGGGGCGTAGCGCTCTCCAACTATTTGCCCATCGTAAATAACAATAACCGCCAAGGTGTTCTTTGGCTTTTCCGGATTAGGTTCTTCGAAGGCCACATCGATTGCGGTTTTGATGCCCTCGTAACTAACGCCGGCAACTAGTGTGTCTGCGGTCTGGTCGCCCATGGGCCAAGCAATCGTGTCGGAATTGTAACTAATGGCTTTTGGCATTGCGGGTGATTGACTCCGAATTTCTTCCTCACTTGGCGAGGCGAGCAGTGTGCAACCCATTCCCTTACGGTAGATGGACTTTCGGGTCTCCCAGAGATAGGTGGCCGTCACGGAGGTGGAATCTTCAAATTCAAACTTCGCTTTGTTCAGTGTTTGGAAGATCATCAATTCTCTTTCCAGCACACTTTGCGGAGTGCGGCCTTCAACGTATACGCACGAACACATGATTTTCGATGCCATACCCGCGAGGATTGGCGGAAACTTGATGCCGAGGTATGCTGCGATAACAACAAACACGCCGAGAAGAAACAGAAGTGCGTACTTGAGAATTTGTTTCATAGGTAGGAGTTATGCAAGGGTTTAGAAAGGGTAAGCGTTGTCCAGGATTCCAGCCGGTAGTTCATCATCCGAAACCAAAGCGGTGGCAGTAGCGCAACAAGTATCATGGTTGGATAACCAAAAGGAAGTTGCGGGCTCTCTTCATACTGGTCTAGTACCTGATAGCGTTTGGATGCATTGTAGTGATGATCACTGTGCCGCTGAAGCTGGAACAGAAAGAAGTTACTGATCAAATGGCTCGCATTCCACGAATGCATCGGATTGACCCGCTCGTATTGTTTTGGGGCAAGCTCTCGCCTGGTGATGCCGTAATGCTCGATGTAGTTTACAAGTTCGAGAAGACTGAATGCGAGCACACTCTGTGCTGCAAAGAATAAAGGAAATTCCCAGACCATTCTGCCAGCCACCTGACTGATGATCAAGGTAAGTGTGACGCAGAATAAGACTGGTAAAATCGAGTAGAGAATCATCTTGTTGTGCAAACTCCAAACGCCCTGGCTCCTTCGTTGGAGTGAACTTTTTTCAATCGCCCATGCATGAAGCCAACTTCCAATCGTAGTTTGAAACCAGAATGCGTAAAAGCTCTGATTCTTGCGGGCTGTGGCCGGATCCTCGGGTGTCGCCACGTGAACGTGATGCCCACGGTTGTGCTCAATGAAGAAGTGCATGTAACAAACCGTCATGAGCAGGGCCTGGGAGTAGAATTGCTCCAGTTTTGATTTCTTGTGACCCAGTTCATGCGCGACCGTGATGCCAATTCCGCCCGTGACGAGCGCGAACCCAAGTGTAAAGGCACTCCACTCGAGAGGCGTAGTTAATCCTCGGGTGGAAAATATCATGCATGCCCAGGCGAACAATCCGAACTGAACAAAGACCCAGAGGTACGTAACAAAACGATAATAGAATTCTTCGCTAACCAGGGGTTTGATTTGGTCTGGGACATTGGTCGTATCCAAGCCCATAGCGATATCGATAAGAGGAACAAGCAGGAACACGAAACCTATGGGCAGAAGATTCCAGGCACCGCCGCCATAGTAGCCAGTAATTACCAACATGGGGAGGATGAAGGCGCTGAAAAATCCGATCTTCCTGAAGAGACTCATTGGCCCTAATTTACGAAGCTTCTCGCCTCAGCCAAGTCCTTGTCTAAGAGGAGAAGGGTGTAGCTTCTCCCAGGGGCTTGAATTGTTCAAAGGCCTCGCGGCAGGAATTGCAAAAATGAAGAGATCGACACAAGGTGGGCCCGAACGGCGAGCGCATGACCGTATCACTGCTGTTGCACCGCGGGCAGACAGCATGGGCCAGAATGTCGATGTCCTGGATAATTCCATGGAGCTGTGGGGGCGGGGCAAGCCCAAACTGCTTTAAGGCGGCCTTTCCCTTCACGGAAATATTGTCGGAGCTCCAGGATTTTTTTAGCGTCACGTTCACGACTGGATTTTTTATGCCCCGGTTCTTCAGCACCTCGATCACTTCATTCTTCATATAGTCCATGGCCGGGCAGCCAACGAATGTCGGGGTCATCTCAACGCGCACACTGCCATCCTCAATCACCACTTCGGTGATAACGCCGAGGTCCACCAGGGAAAGCACGGGAATCTCCGGGTCCTTAACTTCATCAAGCCAGCCTAAAACGGTTTCGGTTGTCATGGGTAGGTTAGGGGATACGAGCCCGGCATAATCTGGTTGACGTGATGCTTTAGGTGCTTGACATAGTCGGCAGCAAGCCAGTCGAGCGTGCGAAGGGTAACCTCTTCCTTACCCGTGTTGCACACATGTGAATATTTTTCAATTGGCATGGCGGAAAGTACGGCTGCAATACGATGGTTAAGAAGCTTCCACAGGGTAACAAGATTTTCACCCGATTCATGCTGATAATTGTTCGCAGTCACCCAAAAATCTTGTTCGTAGATGATGTGGGGTGGAATGATGTCGTACTGTCCGACTACGAAACGACGCAGGTTGGTGTGTGCGGAGTCGATGAGATGCCCGAGCACTTCCTTCTTGCTCCACTTGTTTGGGTTTGGCTTCGCTTCAAAGTCCACTTCGGGCATAAAGCTCAGTTTTGCCGCCACGGACAATACCACTTGATTCAACTCGTTGACAATTGTTTCCATATTGCTGGTTGACTCCACTGATTTACAATTTGCACTTAACAGGGATTAATTGGCTACCTCCCATTTTCCATCCGTGTCTTTCCCATACGCGAGCCCATTGCTCATCTCATGCACAATTCTGCCGTCCGGGAGCTTGATCTGCTTCCTTTCATGCACGCGAATGCCGTTGTTTTCTTTGGTAAGAAACATACTCAGCGCCTGGATCGTCGGTGGGATATCCGGCAGCCACTGATCTTCACCCTCACGCATGAATGCCTGACTCATGAGGTGCGAAGTTAGCGGTTAATCAGTCATAGTCCATACCATGGTAAGGCCCACAGGCGATATTTTCAATTTCTTGAATTTAGTGTAGTTTAGGTGCGTGCCCATCCAATACAACAAAAAAGCCACTCTATGAAAACGATCGCACTCATTTTACTTTGCTCTTCCGGTCTACTGGCACAAGGCACTAAGCCGGAACGCCCAACAGCTATATCGCCTGAATTTGCCTCCGTCAAGGATAACATCCCGGTGAAGAAGGAAAAGTTTGGGGAGAAGATGAGCCGTATCAAGGCCGATGGCAATTCCATCGGGGTTTACCTCCGGCTGGAGCCAGTTCACGGTTCAACTACCGCCGGTGATACCTTGGGCTTCAAGGAGCCGATCATTATACCGGGTGAATACATGGATGAATCCTTGGTTGCGTCCGGGGCAGAGTTTGTGCAAGAACTTAACCATGCACTCGGCACAACAGATATCGAGCTTATTGACATCAACAAGATTCCGTATCGCGGCGGAAGCGTATTGGGCATGGCTAGCCACGTGGATAATTTCTGGGCTACAAAATACAAGGTGGTTTTTTACTTCAATGTTGACCCCCGCTTAGAAACAATCCTCAATACTTTTGACAGCCCGCCGAAATTCAATGCGGTTCTTAATCTTGTCAACTCACTCATAATTATGGAATACATCGGAGGTCCAACCTCCAAGGATCAGGATATTGTTGTAACGGTAAACCAATTGGGGACTTTCCGCTCTCCTACCTTTGTGCAGCAAGATGATATCAAGGACCTAAAGACCATTTATGAGAAGACCATTCAGGAGCTCAAGATGCCGGTCCTCGAAAAAATGAGGATGTCGCGCGCCGATGGAGTAAAGAAGCTCGTTGAGAAGAAGTTGAAACCCTAGAACTGCTAAAGGGTATTCATGTTGTTACAGGTTACGGACTATTTCTTTTTCTTTAGGAAATTGGTGAGATCCTTGCTCGTTGTAGAACTGCATTTCATCTACCAGTTTGTACTAGTTGCCTTTTCCAGTGCGTGCATGGGGCAAAGACGCCAAACCCAGGAAAAAGTTACTACTTCGCATGCGGCCAAACTCCACATGAGCCTAACTACATGAGCCTAATGCGTATGATGGAGTAATAAATTATCGGAACGGGCTATTTTCTTGTCTGTCTTCTCGAACTTCCCGTTAACTAGCCAGGAGCGTCAAAGCCCTAAGCGAGTCGGAAACTAAATCTAGTTAAACAAAAGGCCAGCTATGAAAAAATGTATCATGTTAATCTTCGCTATCTCGGTTCTGCGGGGTAACCCTCCCCGCGACAGGTCAGGTCTATACAATTGACAATGGGCACACAGCCGTTACGAGTAAAGTAATGCGTTTTGGCGTGGTTAAGGTAGTGGGAAGATTCAATTCAGTTTCCGGAACGGTGAGCTTCTCAGCTTCCGACCCACAGAAAACTTCGGCAGAAATTACGGTACTCACCGATAGCTACTCGGCCAATAATCCGGATGGAGAGAATGCCGTGAAGAGCCCTGCATTTCTAGATACAAAAAATTTCCCGGAGATCAAGTTCACCGTTAAGTTACTGACGAAGGCAGGTCAGACCTTATCTGCTGTCGCTGACTTAACAATACACGGTGTAACCAGGGAAGTTACGTTTCCGGTCGCCATCACAGGCCCCGTCTTGGATCTCCCCACGCAGAAGCAATCGATCGGAATTGCTGGAAGCCTAACTATTAACCGCCAGGATTATGGTATAAAGATGTCAGCCAAACTGCCCTCCGGTGGAATGGTTATCGGAAATGACGTAGAAATCGAGATCAATGCACTCGCCGTCGCCCGCTAGTAATTTGTTGCTAACGAAATGCGATGAAAGCTACCTGCCAGGTAGAAATTTGCATTCGTTAAGTAGGGCAAAGAAAACGCGTCACTACACCGAGATGAATCAAATTCCCGACCCCGCATTTGGTTTCTGGTTTCTGTTGTTCATTCATCCGGAGATCCTGGAGGTAAAAAGACAACAGCCGGAATCCCGGCTGTCGTTGCAACTGATCTCAATAAGAAGTTAGTACGGGATCATCGTGAGCTGGTCGATCAATGTGTTGGTTGACAGGCTTGCGTATTTTTTTCGGAGTGCCTGATATTCGGCATTTCCTTCACGCGTTTTCGTTCTGGCTGCTGCCGCTGTATAGAATTCAAGGGCATTGGTGGCCGGAAGGCTGATCATGACCATGTTGTTGGGTGCGCCATAGGTTACCGTCAGGAATGTTGATGGATAGTCTATACCCATTTTCTTATCTGCCTCCATCATTTTCTTTCGGGTGGCAGTAAATTCGGCCATCATCCCGTTTTTAACTGTGATGAAGTAAACCTTTCTCCACGGCATCTTGGAGACATCGAGGCTCGCAGGAAGATTAGACAGCGCTTTGTCCACTTTCCATAGTACATCGTCGATGCCACCTTCGACATTATCCAGCATCTTCTGGCCAAGATTGCCTGGTGTTTTAGCGTATTCTTCAAAGACACTGTTAAATTCTTCTATGAAGGCTGAAAACTGATCAAGGTTTGCGAAGTAGGTGGCTGCATACACGCGGCCTGATTCGCCGTTACTGACCAGGCGGGTTACAGCTGGTATCTGGGTGCTCTTGTTGAAATAGGGATAAGCATGTTTGACAAAGGCTGCCAAATCATCCTGACTTTTCACGCGATACTGGCGAAGATTGATATAATCAAAGGTTTGGGCCAGCATGGATGTGCAGCCAAGCAGGATCAGGCTAAGTACCACGGGAATGGATATTCTGTTCATAGGAGGTGGGGTTTAAGGGTGGAGAATATTCTGTAAGAATGAGGGACCAAATTCAATGAACAAATTGACCTTTGACACAGAAAACCCAACGCAAAACCAAGCAGCACAGAACCGACGGCTTAAGAGATACAGGTAATGAATTTAGCATTTTTCGAAGTCAGAAGCAAATCGTCGTGATGCCTGACTCTTCAACTGGGTAGAGAAACCTGAAACGCGTAACTTGTACCGTGTAACCTGTAACCTGTATCCCCCCATGCTCCCTACCAAATCGTACGCCTCCCATAGTCCAACCGAAAAACTAGTTCCTTATGGTTTTGATCGCCGGGATCCACTTCCACATGATGTGGTGATTGAAATCCTGTATTGCGGCGTTTGCCACAGTGACCTACACCAGGTGCGCGACGAGTGGGGTGGGTCAATGTATCCGATGGTGCCGGGTCACGAGATTGTGGGAAAGGTGACGCGAGTTGGTTCGGATGTTAAGAATTTCAAGCCGGGCGATCTCGCCGGTGTAGGTGTGTTGATTGATTCGTGCCGCAAATGCAAACCCTGTCAGACTGGTCTTGAAAACTATTGTGAAGAGGGGATGACTGGAACTTATAATGCTTTTGAGCGCGACGGCAAGACACTCACACAAGGGGGTTATTCAACGCAAATCGTTACTGATGAAAATTATGTCCTTCATATTTCTCCGAAACTTGATTTGAAGGCTGTGGCTCCGCTACTATGTGCCGGTATTACCACCTATTCTCCGTTGCGCTATGTCGGAGTGAAACCCGGAATGAAAGTCGGCATCATCGGATTGGGTGGGCTGGGGCACATGGGAGTTAAGTTTGCTGTTTCCTTTGGGGCAGAAGTATCCCTGATCAGTTCATCGCCATCCAAGGAGGCCGATGCGAGCCGTTTGGGGGCGCACAATTTCGTTTTGTCATCTGACAAGACGATCATGAAGAAGTTCGACAACTACTTTGATGTATTGTTGAATACGGTTTCAGCAAATCATTCCTACAGCACCTATTTGCGTCTCCTTGGCTTGAACGGAATCATGATCAACGTAGGAATACCCACTCAACCTGCCGAGGTTCAACCTTTTGCTTTATTAATAAACCGCAGAAGCATCATGGGCTCCGGGGTTGGTGGAATCAAGGAGACCCAGGAGATGCTGGACTACTGCGCGGAAAAGAATATTGTTTCGGATGTGGAGGTCATTCCCATCCAGCAAATCAATGAAGCCTACGAGCGAATGCTGAAGAGCGACGTCCGGTATCGGTTTGTCATTGATATGAATTCACTGAAGAGATAGGTATTTGGCATTAGGCTTTAGGTCTTGGGTCATTGGACCTTAGATTTCGGCTTGTCGCAGCCCGGCTCCCAACCTAG
>JANNAZ010000284.1:0-7397 GCA_031384895.1 Cyclobacteriaceae bacterium
CTAAGACCGCTGACGCAACTAGAGCAATAATAATTTTTGTTTTCATAAATGGGGGGATTTGAGATTAGCCTTTAGGATCAACAGGATTACCACCCGCTCCACCATCACGGGGCTTAATCTCTTGTTCAGTACAAGCGGTTACGCTCATAGCGCTGACGATAAACAGGATGGCGATGTAAATGAATTTTTTCATTGATAAATTGGGTTTTGGTTTTTTGGTTTGAATTTTTCTTCTTGCCTGGTAAACAATGGTCAAAGGTTGCATATGCGTATAAACCTATGCTGTGTAATGTTTTGGCGAAAATCACCTGTGTACCAAAAATTTGCCTTCTATTTCCTCTTTAGTGCTCTTCTGACCTGGGGATGCCCTACGGTGTTGGCCCAGGGTTCAGCGAAGGTTGATTCGCTGCGGGAGGAGCTCCGGCTGCGCGGCGATGCCAACCGGTACAAAATCCTCTGGGGACTGGCCTATGAGTTGTTTGATGTCAACAATGAAGAAGCGTTGGATTTCGCCAGCCAGGCATATGCTTTTGCCCTGAAAATGGGTAAGGATAGTCTGATGATTGTTGAATCGGGGCGGCTTTCCAGCCAGCTGTTACGAAGACTGCACAAGCTCGATGAATCCATCTCCATGCTGGAGAAGGTAAAACCCATAGCCGAGCGAAACCACCTCGATGGGGAGCTGGCAAGAATCTTGAATAGCCTTGCTATCGGCCATACATTCCGCGCCGAATATGACAGGGCGTTGGAGTACAATTTCCAGTCGCTGGTCATGCGGGAGAAGCAAGGTAACGTTAAGGATATAATTGTAGCCCTTCAGAATATTGGCCTTACCTATTACAAAATGGGTAGCTACGAACTGGCACTTGAGTACTATCTGCAGGCTCAAACGGCTTGCAAGGAAGCGGGGAACACCAAGGGATTGGTGTTGGGGTTTGTCAATATGGGATTGTGCTACAATGAACTGGGTCAATTTAGGAAAGCGCAAGAATCATTTGAGAGTGGACTCAATCTTTGCGGGATGGATTGCGGCAATGAGACGATTTATCAGGCTGAATTCGGTTTGGGGCTCGCTTATTTTGAACAGTCTAACCTGAAGGAAGCTAATCTACATTTTCTCAGGTCTCACGAATTATCTGGCAAAGAGGATGATTCGCGCTACATCATTGAGAACCTCTTGAAACTCGCGGAGATTGCTCTTATCCACAGCAACCTGGGTATTGCAAGGGAGTACCTGGACCTTGCCGAGAAAATGCCTGAAAAAGACGGGTATCGGGAAATCCAAAAGGCCTATTACAGGCGGGAAGCCGAATACTATACGGCGACCAATGATTTCAAGAAAGCCAATTATTACTTCCAGAAAGTGACTGAGGCGACGGACAGTATTTTCAGCAATGATGTGATCAAGAATATCAGCAAGGCCCAGAACCAGTTTGCCCAACGGGAAAACCTGGCCATTATCGCTGCCAAAGATGACGTCCTTGCCCTGAAAGAGCAGTCCATCAAACAGCAACAATCGGTGACCATTTTGTTGCTGGTTGTTGTGGTCCTGACCACCGCCCTGGTCCTTGTCGTTTACCGAAATTACCGCAAAATCAAGGTCGTAAACGCGGAATTGGCCACTGCCAAGCAGATCATAGAGGACCATAACAAGTTCCTGGACCACCTGGTTGAGCAAAAGACAAAAGAACTCCTGGACAGCAACGAATCGTTGCTTAAGGTAAATGATGAGTTGGATAACTTCATCTACAAGACGTCCCATGATATCCGTGGACCTTTGGCCAGCCTGAAGGGAATGGTCAACCTGGCCATTATGGACGTTAAGGATGAAAAGGCGCTTGGCTATCTGGCCAAACTCGATATAACTGCGGAAAAGCTGAATATGATCCTGACCCGGCTGCTGATTGTTAACCGGATCAACCATGCTGAGCTAAAGCCGGAGCCGATTCATTTTGAACCCATCATTCAGGAGATTCTCACCCTCGAAGTAAAGAAAGGAATCCCTTCCAAGATCAAAATTGACTACGAGGTGGCACCTGACATTCAGTTGAGCTCAGACAAGGACATGGTCCGATTGATCCTTGAAAACCTGATCGATAATTCCGTCAAGTACTACAACGATTCCGAGCGTGTGGAGTCTTTTGTAAAGATTGCGGTTGGCACCGAGGGCGGCAAGGTGACCGCGCGGGTGATGGACAACGGGGTGGGGATTGCGAGGATGAACCGACAGAAGATCTTCCAGATGTTCGTAAGGGCTTCGGAGCGGTCGAACACGGGTGGAATTGGATTGTACCTGGCCAAGTTGGCTACCGAAAAATTGGGAGGTAGTATCAACCTGTTCTCCACCGACGAGAAGTACACGGAGTTTATCGTACAATTCCCTTCGGCCATACCGAAATCCGGGTTTAAGCCCAATGAGGATGTCCTGAGCCCGGATAAAGGACACAAGGTGATTTCCTAGCACAGACACACCCGGGCGTCATCTTAAAAAGCAACCGATCATCAGGGCCTGATGTAATTTAAACGCTGAGATTGTATCATTTTGTCAATCCTGGTCCATACGGAAAGCTAACTTCCTATTTCAGTCCGTTAAACTATCACTGGAATATCCTTGCCTTTTTGGCTGATAATGAAATCCTAACGAAAACTTTTGCCAAATTTGACGTTTGATCCAAGGACCAAACTGGATTTGACTCATTTCTAAGATGCCTGAGCGACAAGACATTAAGCGATACACCGTCACCGCAGCTCTTCCGTATGCCAATGGTCCGAAGCATATCGGACACCTGGCGGGGGCCTATATTCCCGCGGATGTGTATGTAAGATTCTTGCGCCTTTTGAAGAAAAATGTGGTTTTTGTCTGCGGAAGCGATGAACACGGCACAGCCATCCCTAACCAGGCCCTTAAAGAAGGGACGACATCACGGGAGATTATCGACAAATACCATGTGTTGATCCGGGATTGTCTCTACCAATTGGGCATTTCTTTTGACGTTTATCACCGTACAAGCGACCCGCTTCATCATGAAACTGCACAGCAGTTTTTCCTGGCCCTCCACAAAAAAGGGTTGCTTACCGAAGAGACCTCTGAACAATATTTTGATGTTCAGGCAAACGCCTTTCTTGCCGACCGATACATTGTGGGTACCTGTCCCCGATGTGGCCACCCCAACGCGTACGGTGATCAGTGTGAGAAGTGCGGCTCAACGTTGAGTCCGAATGAACTCATCAATCCACGCTCTACGCTTTCCGGAACGGCCCCTATTCTTAAGCCAACTAAACACTGGTACCTGCCGCTACAGGATTATGAGACCTGGCTTCGCGAATGGATCCTGAAGTCCCATGCAGACGACTGGAGGCCGAGCGTCTACGGACAATGCAAGTCATGGATTGATGCGGGGCTTCTGCCACGTGCCATGACGCGCGACCTGGACTGGGGTATCAAAGTGCCGCTGCCCGGGACGGAAGGGAAAGTATTGTACGTGTGGTTCGATGCACCCATTGGATATGTTTCGGCTACGCGTGCCTTGTTCCAGGAATTAAGCGACGGAAAAAAAATATTCTCTTCACCCCAGTCTGACTTCGGTAAGGTGACGAAGGACGATTGGAAGAAGTACTGGCAGGACAAGGACACCAAGCTGGTGCACTTTATAGGCAAGGATAACATTGTCTTTCATTGCATCATCTTCCCGGTGATGCTTCATGCCAGTGAGCAATACATCTTGCCTGACAACGTGCCGGCCAATGAATTCCTGAACCTCGAGGGAGACAAGATGTCGACGAGTCGTGGGTGGTCCATTGAGATGCACGATTACCTGAAGGAGTTTCCGGGCAAGGAGGATGTATTGCGGTACACGCTGCTCACTATTATGCCGGAGGCGAAAGACAGCGAGTTTACCTGGAAAGATTTTCAGTCCAAGAACAACAATGAACTGGTTGCCATTTTTGGGAATTTTGTTAATCGCGCCCTGGTGCTGACTCAGAAGTACTTCGACAACCGAGTGCCGGTGCGAGGGGCACTCACCGCCATAGACGAAAAACTGATTGCCGACATACGTGATTTTCCGGGACGCATCGCCGCTTCTATTGAGGCCTACAAATTCCGTGAGGCTACGGCGCTGTTCATGGACCTCGCGCGCACAGGAAACAAGTACCTCGCGGAAAATGAACCCTGGAAGCTTGCTGCCACTGACCTGACACGTGTCGGAACTGTCCTGAACCTTGCCCTTCAGGTAGCGGCCAATCTCGCGGTGTTGGCAGAGCCCTTCCTGCCATTCACGGCAAAAAAATTAGGCGGCATGCTCGTTCTGAAGAAGTTGTTATGGATGGAATCAGGATCTGCAGATCTGTTGCCTGCCCGTCATGCTTTGGGGATGTCCAGTTTGTTGTTTGAAAAAATTGAAAACCCTGTCATTGAAGCGCAAATTCAAAAATTGATGGATACGAAATCTCCTGTAGCAACCCCGGGTAAAGAACCGGTGAAACCTTTGAAGCCAGAAGTGACAATTGATGACTTCGGGAAGCTTGACATCCGTATTGGTAAAGTCACGGCCGCTGAGAAAATGGAGAAATCCAATAAACTCTTGAAGCTGACAATTAACAGCGGGCTTGATACGCGAATTATTCTGAGTGGCATTGCGCAGTATTATACGCCCGAAGAAATGGTTGGCAAGCAGGTGACCTTCATTGCCAACCTGGCGCCACGCAAGATGATGGGATTGGAATCGCAAGGAATGATTCTAACGGCTCCTGACGCCGAAGGAAAAGTTAAATTGTTGCAACCTGCAGGGGACGTTGACCCGGGTGCTGCAATCAGTTAACCGTAAAATGGAAATCATGCGATTTACCCTACTGTTCGCTTGCTTGACCGTCCCCTATTTGGGCCTCTCGCAAACACCTTCGGCTGAATACTATCTGAACATCGGACGGGCGGATTCACTATATACCGCAAAAGACTACGCGGCCTCTGCCACGTACTACACCAGGGCTTTTCGTGAAAATGGAGGCAAGGGTGTTGTCGATGACAGATACAACGCCGCCTGCACCTGGGCCCTGGCAGGAAATCTGGATAGTGCTTTTTTTCAATTGAATCGCATCGTTACCGTGATGACTAACCTAGGTCATGTTTCAACTGACGCTGATCTCAATAGCCTTCATACAGACAAGCGGTGGAAGGCCTTCCTTGCGCAGGTAAAGAAGAACAAAGAAAAAGCCGAAGTGAATCTGAACCGGCCGCTGGCCCAGGAGTTAGACAGCATCTACACGGAAGACCAGCAGTACAGGCAGAAAATTGCTGAAGTTGAAAAGCAGTACGGGTTTCAGTCCCCACAAATGCAAGACATGTGGAAGGTGATCATGAAGCGCGACTCTGCGAATGTGATTCGTGTCACGGCTATCCTTGACCAATACGGTTGGCTCGGGCGTGATGTGGTCGGAGGTACAGGGAACATGACGTTGTTTCTTGTGATCCAGCATTCCGACCAAATGACTCAGGAGAAGTACCTGCCGATGATGCGGGAAGCGGTGAAGAACGGAAAAGCGCAAGGGGCAAATCTGGCTCTATTGGAAGACCGGGTTGCCCTGGGCCAGGGCAAGAAACAAATCTATGGAAGCCAGATCCATCAGGAACCGGGCACCGGAAAATATTTTGTAGCGCCCATCGAAGACGAGGCCAACGTGAATAGACGTCGGGCTGAAGTTGGCCTTGAACCGTTGGAGAAGTATGCGAAGCGCTGGAACATTGATTATAAACTTCCTGTTAAATAGAATGAGCAACCAAGCTGACGGGGGTTGATCAAATAGATTGAACGATATCGAGACCTTATGTAATATATTCGCCTTCATGTTTTCTAATCAACAATAATCTAAACACAAATGAAAAACTCACTACAGTACGTGCTCTACCTGGTGGTCATTCTTTCAGCTTGTTCGACAGAGAAGAAAGAGGACAGCGCAAAACCACTTATTTCGGGGTTGATACTCGAAAACATGGATACCGCAATTAGGCCAGGCGACAACTTCCAGATGTATGTCAACGGAACCTGGATCAAGAACACGGTTATTCCTGCCGATAAGTCCAGCTATGGTGTAGGCCGGATTGTGCATGAGAAATCACAAGAAGATGTGAAAGCCATCATCGAGGAGGCTTCGGCTGCGAATCAAGCCGCGGGTACCGACGAGCAGAAGGTGGGCGACCTGTATGCATCCTACCTCAATATGAAGCATCGCGACGAACTGGGAATTACCCCACTCGCGCCTGAATTCCAAAAAATTGACGCGATAACGAATACGAAGGACCTTTCGGACTATTTCGGGTATGCCAACATCTATGGATACGGATCACCGTTTGCTGGCTTTATAGATTCAGACATGAAGAAGCCGACCGAGTATGCACTCTATATATTTCAAGGAGGCTTGGGGCTGCCTGACCGCGAGTATTATCTAAGCAACACGGAAAAATTCCCAGACATCCGGAAAGCATACGTAGAGCACATGCGTGTCATGTTAGAGTTGGCCGGGTTGGCCAATGGAAAGAAAATGGCTGCTGACATCATGGCGCTTGAGACGGCTATCGCTACACGGCACATCAAGAAGGAGGAGACCCGCGACATGATCAAGATGTACAACAACTACGGTGTCGATTCCCTGGACAAAGCGATGTCCGCGTTTGAGTTTAGCCAGATGCTAATGGGCTCAGGCATCACTAATCTTGAGCGCGTGGTCATCTGTCAGCCTACGTTTGTCATGGCGTTGAATGACCTCATCCCTGCCACCAAGATGGAAACCTGGAAGGCTTACCTTAAATGGAATGTGATCAATGCCAATGCAAATCAGCTGACGATAGCTATGGACGAGCAGGACTTCAAATTCTTTGGTACCGTATTGACTGGAAGGACGGAGCAACAGCCCGCCTGGCGAAGGGGAGTGGATGTCGTCAACGGAAACCTGGGTGAGGTTGTGGGAAAGGTGTATGTCAAAAAGCATTTTCCAACTGAAGCGAAAGAGCGAATGACCAAGCTGGTAGGCAACCTGATCGAGGCATATAAGTCGAGCATCAATGAGTTGGATTGGATGGGTGCTGAAACCAAGATGCAGGCTTTGGACAAGTTGTCAAAGTTCACACCCAAGATTGGCTACCCTGACAAATGGAAGGATTACAGTGCTGTCATCATCACGAAAGACAACTTGGTGGGCAACATACATAGCGCGCAACTTGCTAATCACCAAGAGCAAGTTGGTAAGATCGGCAAGCCCATCGACAAAGCGGCCTGGCAGATGACGCCACAAACAGTCAATGCATACTACGATGCAACGAAAAATGAAATTGTATTTCCTGCCGCCATTTTGCAGCCTCCTTACTTTGACCTCAATGCGGACGATGCAGTCAACTACGGCGC
>JANNAZ010000019.1:0-3744 GCA_031384895.1 Cyclobacteriaceae bacterium
ACGGGAGCGATCATCACAAACGGCCCAAACATATATTGTTGCTGGAATAGGGTGTTGTACACCCGGGGTTCATGGGTGTACATGATGGCCAGAGACCGTTGTACCGGCATTCCTGTTTTTGAAGATTCATAGAATGCAGAATAGATATACGGCATCAGCTGGTAGCGAAACCGGATGTAGTTCCGTGAGATGTTCTCTACTTCTTCGCCGAAAGCCCAGGGCTCAGCATTACGCGTGTTGACCATCGTATGTCCGCGAAAAAAAGGGGAAAAGGCGCCGATAGAAATCCAGCGGGCAAATAGGTAGGTGCTGGATTCACCGACGAATCCGCCGACATCATAACCGGCAAAGGAAATCCCGGCTAAGCCCATGCTGTTTACCATTCGAATCCCCAGCATCATATGCTCATCGTATGAAACGTTATCGCCGGTCCAGACCGCAGCAAACCGTTGGACACCAGAAAATCCGGCGCGCGTGAGGTTGAATGGCCGCTTTCCTCCCAGGAGTTGCTTCGTACCCTCGTAGGTGCTGCGCGCCATCTGGAAGCCATAAATATTTCTCGCTTTCCGTGAAGTTGCTTTTTCTCCTTCATGATCAAATTCCACATTTTCAGGAAGCATTTGACCCCAGGTCGCGATTTCATTCATATCGTTCCAATATCCTTCAACGCCAAGCGCGGAGTAGGAGCGGAGTTGTTCTTTCCACCAAGCTCTTGTTTTTGGATTTGTAAAATCCGGGAAGTGGCACCACCCCGGCCATACTTGCCCGCTGTAGTATTCTCCATCCGGGTATTTCAGAAACACATCTTGTTTCCGTCCGTCTTCATAGGGTTCATAACCTGCTTCTACCTTGATGCCTGGGTCGCACATCAGGACCACTTCAAAATTCAGTGACTTGAGATAGCTGATCAACCCTGAGGCATCTGGGAAATTCTTGGAATCCCAGGTGAAGATTTTGTACTGTTCCATGTAGTGAATGTCGAGTACAATCGCATCAGCCGGAATGTTTTTCTCTCGAAAGGTTTGAGCCACCGAGCGTACTTCAGCATCCGGATAATAACTGTACCGGCACTGTTGGTAGCCGATGCTCCAGCGCGGGGGCAAGGGCATACGTCCGGTGAGCTGCGTATAATGCTGAATAATTTCGGCGACGGACTGACCGTGTATGAAATAGTAGTTCATGTCACCACGATCCGCCGAAAAACTTGAGAATCGATTAGTTGAGGCGCCAAAATTGAAGAAACTCTTGTGGGTGTTATCCAGGTAAATGCCGTATTGTAGGCCATGATGTACTCCGATGTAGAAAGGCGTTGAACAGTACAACGGATCTGATCCCTTATGATAGGAAAAGGCATCGGTGTTCCAGTTTTGATATCCTGCTCCACGTCGATCCAATGGACCTGTTTTTTCGCCCAGACCAATAAAACGCTCCCCCTCCTGAAGCTTTTTGTAGGTGGTGACCTGCTCACCGATCCAGGATGTCCCCAGCCCCGCGTCGTCTTCACTGAGTACGCTTCCATGAGCATCGCGGAATACCAGGGTGACAGGATCTTTGGTCACCTGAAGTTCAATCTGTGAAGTGCGCAAGATGAGGTGTGCGGACTGGTCCTCGATCTGGAGCTTGATGGTTTCCGGTACGCCCACTACGGAGTAGGAGTGACTTTCAATGCGCTCAGAAGATGTGATAGAGACTTGCGCTACAGCTGCTGAGAAGAAGCGGATCCTCAGGAAGCCATGTGAGGTAGTTGCATCGATTCCTTGTTCAGATTTTATTATTGAGAGGATTCTTCCTAATCGTTTGCTAAGAGCGGATTGCATCAGAGTTGATTTTCAGGTAAAAGAAAACCAAAGAATCAGTTGAACCAAAAATTCGTTCTCATTAAGTTCAGAAAACGATTGCGTTACTTCTTGCTAGGGGTGTTTCGGATGGAGGAATCTCGCACGATCAGGCGGGTTTTCAGAATCTTTGTCTCAGGGACCGGGTCGCTTTGATCCTTATCAGAAAGTTCAATCTGACGGATGAGCAGGCGCGCTGCTTCCTGGCCCATTTCAAACCCAGGCTGGTCCACGGTTGTCAATGTAGGTTCAATTAGTGACCCGTAGGACCAATTGCTAAAGCCGACTACACCGACATCCTGGGGTATGCGCAAGCCTTTTTCCTTGATGCTCTGCATGGCTCCGGTCGCAAGCGGGTCACTGGCCGCAAATATTGCATCCGGTGGTTCATGCATGGATAGCAATTTTTTCGTTGCTCTCTTACCTTCTTCCATACTCCCGGTAACACACTCCTGAGTAAAAGCATCTTTCAATTCCAATCCGTGCTCCTTGAGCGCGTCCATATACCCGCGCTTGCGGTCTGCCGAGATGATCAGGCCAGGGGATCCCTCGAGGAAGGCAATCTTGCGATAGCCCTGGTCAATCAGGTGATTTACGGCTTCTTTGGCGCCAACGTAGTCATCAACGATCACGTTGCTGGACATCGGCGCATTGTAGGTCCGGTCGTAGAAGACAACGGGAATGCCTTTCGCGATGACAGACTCGATATGTTCGAAATTCTTCGTTTCTCTTGAAATAGAAATAAGCATGCCATCTACGCGGCTGTTAAAGAGTGCCTTGATGTGAGTCTTCTCACGCTCATAGGACTCATTGGATTGTGATAGGATTACGCTGTATCCCGCCTGGTAGGCCACATCTTCAATCCCACTAATGACCGTTGAAAAAAAGAAATGAACCAGTTCAGGGATTACAATTCCGATGGTAAATGTTTTTTGCTGCCGGAGGTTTAGCGCGACGATGTTAGGCTGGTAGTTGAGCTTCTCGGCCAGGGCATTAACAGCCAGTTTGGTTTTTGAACTGATGTCTGGATGGTCTTTTAAGGCTCTGGAAACAGTCGAAGGAGAGATTCCAAGTTCCCGGGCAATGTCTTTGATCGTTACTTGGGTGAACTTCATACCATCAATCCATTCAATTTGCAGTGGCTCAACATGTAAATTCTTATTTATTCCGACCTCAAATCCCTATAAAGTCTTATTTTGATGCTTTATTTCTAACTCTCGAAAATACTCTTTTGTTAGCCATAAGCACAATAGACAGTTCAGGCGCTCTGGGGCCTTATAATTCACACACGGACTAAAGTAAACGTAAGCCTATGAATCAGTATACCGCAGAATTTTTCGGAACACTCCTTCTCATTTTACTTGGAAATGGTGTCGTCGCTGGCGTCGTTCTGAAAGGGACAAAAAGTGAGAATGCAGGCTGGCTTGTTATCGTTATCGGATGGGGTATCGCCGTCACGCTGGCCATCTATGCCGTTGGCAGCATAAGCGGAGCGCACCTAAACCCGGCCGTCACCCTTGCTCTTGCAGTCAAAGGTGATTTTCCTTGGGCCGATGTGGGGGGGTATGTTTTTGCTCAATTGGCTGGGGCATTTACTGGCGCTGTTCTGGTCTGGCTTCATTATGGTCCACACTGGCGACCGACCGCAGATGCCGATACCAAACGCGCTGTATTCTGCACAAGTCCAGCGATAAGAAATACCTTCTTCAATTTGCTCAGTGAAACACTAGCAACAGCAGTTTTCATTTTGGTTCTTTTGCTGATTGGTAGCAAAGAGTTTACAGATGGACTGAAGCCCATAGCAGTAGGGTTGTTGATCATAGCCATCGGCTTGAGCCTTGGTGGTTCGACGGGCTTCGCCATCAATCCGGCTCGCGATTTCGCACCTCGGCTGGCACATTTCTTATTA
>JANNAZ010000035.1:0-2782 GCA_031384895.1 Cyclobacteriaceae bacterium
CGTACCGTTTGTTTTCCTTTCGTCTCATAATTGTACTTCGCGCTGGAATGATTGATCGAAAGAATCCGTTCTTCATTCAAGACCGAATCAACCGCGCGGTGCGCCATGCGTACGGCTTCCCAGGCTCGCTCCTGTGGATCCTCGACGAAGGTGGCTTTGCCAACAAAAAAATTATAGTCCCCGGAGAAAAGCTCCGGAAGCCGTGACTCCCAGAAACCATGGATCCCATGCTGCCCCGTTCGCTGACCGTTGTGATTGCCCGTCGTGTGGAGCGGGACGTTGGCATCGGCAACATAGTGGCCCAACTCCGCAGAATACATTAGAATCTTTCCCGGATCATTCAGAAAGAACGCTTCTCTAAGCAGCTGAACCATACGGGGAATATGCCACGGGACGATCCCATGCGCCTGGAGCGTGTCTTCACCAAGACTGTCCACCGCTTCCCGCCAATATTTCGGCAAGCGGATACTGGCACTGTCGCCGTAATCATCCAAATCAATGTAGTGCCTGGGGGCCTCCTCCTTGACGGCATATCGCCGGCGGTCAGGGTTAACAGAAGCCAATACGATATAATCCATGTTTCTCTTATAGAATCCGATCATCTCCGGTGGAAGTGTAAATACCGCCAGCCGGTTAATCGATTCATGACCGTAGAACCCCCACCCCGAACTAACGAGGAGGAGGATAAATAATAGGACTTTCAGAGTTGATGCCATGCCCGTACCTTAAGCATTGAAAGTATAGATATATGAAACTGCTATTCTCAACTCTGGCTTCGGTTTTCCTGACAATCGCTCTTGCAAAGGATCCGTACCCAAGAAATGATGCGCTGGATGTGCAGCACTATGTATTTCGCCTGGAATTAAATGACAGCACCAATCGAATTTCCGGTGAAGCATCAATTACCATTCTATTCAACAAGTCAGTCGAGTGGTTCGAACTTGATTTGATCGAGAAAGGAAGTAAGGGATTTGGTATGACGGTCGCCGACGTCCGCATGAATGAGGCAAATCTTTCGTTTTTACATCAACACGAGCGCCTGAAAATTTCACTCATGACACCCGCTATTGCGGGCGAAACCAAAACATTTACCATCCGCTATGCCGGAATCCCCGAGGACGGCTTTATCATTGGTAACAGTAAATTCGGCGATCGTACGTTCTTTGGCGACAACTGGCCGGACCGCGGACATCACTGGCTGCCCTGTATCGATCATCCCTCTGACAAGGCAATGGTGGAGTTTGTCATTGTGGCTCCCGACAAGTATGAAGTGGTGGCCAGCGGAAAAAAACAGGAGGAGTCAAGTCTTCCACACAATCAAAAGCTCACACACTACATAGAGTCCATTCCCATCGCTGTAAAAGTAATGGCCGTCGGCATCGCCCGATTTGCCGTTGAAGAGACTGCGGAGGTAGATCACATCCCACAAAGCACATGGGTATACCCACAGAATCGCGACGCCGGTTTCCATGACTTCGCAATCGGCACAAAAATATTCGAATACTTCCATCGTAGCATCGGCCCATATTCTTACGAAAAATTGGCACACGTGCAATCCAAAACCCGATGGGGTGGACTGGAGAACGCTGGGAATATTTTCTACACAGAAAGTTCCGTTACTGGAAAGAATCTTCACGAAGGACTTATCGCTCATGAAACTGCGCATCAATGGTTCGGTAATTCAGTTACCGAAAACGATTGGCATCATGTTTGGCTGAGCGAGGGCTTTGCCACCTATTTCGCGGCGTTGTATTTCGAGCATAAGTATGGAGCGGGCCGGCTGATGGAAGAAATGAAGAAAGATCGAGATGATGTGATCAACCATTTCGTGGTCAACAAAATGCCAATTATTGATACCACGATCGTCATCATTGATGATGTCCTGAGCACCAACACCTACCAAAAAGCTGGTTGGGTGCTGCATATGCTCCGTCAAAAAATTGGCGATGAGGCTTTCTGGAACGGAATAAGGAAGTACTACGTAACGTACCAAAATAAGAATGCCATGACAATTGATTTCCGTCGGGTCATGGAAGAGGCATCCGGCACCGACCTCAAGCCCTTTTTCACGCAATGGCTATATCGGGGTGGGCACCCCCAGTTGACGGTGACATGGACATTTGACAAGGCCTCCTCTCAGGTTCTTGTTTCTGTGAAACAAGGGCAGCCGATGCCATTCCAGTTTCCAATCGATTTGCAACTCCGGTTTCCTGACGGAACTACTGCTCAGCAGACTTTTCACGTATTGGCGACGAGGGAGCACTTTTCCATGAAATCCAGCGTAAAACCAGTAGAACTGGAGGTGGACCCTTCCTGCAGGTTGCTTTATGAGGGAGAGGCAAAGGGCAGGTAGCCCCAAAACTCCTTAGTTTAGCCATATTTTGTAAATCCCGATTAAGGGTATATTTTTGCAGTCCTTTTTAAATAACACATGGCAAACCACAAATCAGCCGAAAAACGTATCCGCGCAAATGAAACTAAGCGCGTACGCAATAGCTATCAGCACAAAACGACCCGAACTCAGATCAAGAAACTCCTTAATACGACCAAGAAGGACGAGGCCCAGGCCCTCCTGAAGGAAGTGTCATCGATGATCGACAAGCTGGCGAAGAAGAACGTCATCCATTGGAAGAAAGCAGCTAACCGGAAGTCGCAGCTTACCAAGAAGGTTAACGCCTTGGCGTAGCCGCATCAACCGACCTTATTTTTCCCTTCTTTGCCTCAAGGTAAAGGAGGGTTTTTTTTGCCCGACCTCACCCCCGACCCCTCTCCTACGAGGAGA
>JANNAZ010000063.1:0-19806 GCA_031384895.1 Cyclobacteriaceae bacterium
CGGGACGATGCCGCAGAAAAGCCTCAAAAAATAGAGTAACCCGCGATTGTCGACGTGCTCCGCCCCGCCGCGAAAGAAGCGGACGACGGCGTACACGGCCCGCTCGTCGTCAAATTTTATTTCAGTTTTGGTCGGGTGAACATTCACATCGATATGACGGGGGTCGATTGTAATGAATAGCACGTAAAATGGAAACGTGTTTTCGGAAAGCAGCCCTTCGTAGGCGCCCATCACCGCGTGATTCAGGTAATTGTTTCGGATAAACCGGTGATTGACAAAAATAAATTGCTCACCCCGGGTACGTTTGGCCGACTCGGGTTTGCCAATGTATCCAGCTATCGCCATCAGGTCAGTCTCTTCACTGCATGGAGCCAGCTGCGTCTGATAGGATTTTCCAAAAAGCCCAACGATACGCTGTCCCAACTTTACAGGCTCGAGGTCGTAGAGGGTATCATCACCTTGAATAAGGGAGAATGAAATCTCCGGGTGCGCCAGGGCGATGCGTTGAAATTCCTCCACAATGTGCCGCATCTCCACCGGATTGGATTTGAGAAAATTTCGACGAGCGGGAATGTTGTAAAACAGATTCTTTACCGAGATTGAAGTTCCCTTGTCCGACGCGACGGGTTCCTGACGTTTCACCTCAGAGCCTTCAACGACTAACAATGTGCCCAAATCTTTTTCGGTCAGCCGGGTCTTCATTTCAAATTGCGATACCGCAGCAATGGAGGCGATAGCCTCGCCACGGAACCCCATCGTTTGGATAGTAAATAAATCCTCGGCGGTGCGAATTTTGGATGTGGCATGCCGCTCGAGGCTCATCCGGGCATCCGTCTCGCTCATGCCGGATCCATTATCGACAACCTGAATCAACGCCCGCCCCGCTTCTTTAATGATTAGGCTGACTCGCGTGGCGCCTGCATCGATGGAATTCTCCATCAACTCTTTTACAACAGATGCTGGGCGTTGCACAACCTCCCCCGCGGCTATTTGGTTGGCGATCGCATCAGGAAGCAGATGAATTATGTCGGACATGGATGATGCGCAGGCGGTTACTTCTTGAACTTGAGATAAAAATAGAGAGGTACAAACACGAAAAGGCTGTAAAGGGCATCCTTACCCCAGGTGAGGAAGGCTATCGCAAACATGGTGAGGAAGAGTAATAATCCGCTTCGGAGGAGCACCGCATTCAGTTCCGTCTTTCCTTTGTTCGATCGGCGTCGAGCCGCATGAAATGTGCCCTCAATCCGAGAGCGGTAGCTTTCATTTGCCTCCGTCTCTATCCCCTTCTCACGGTCCAGATCACGGCGTATGCGGTCTTCGCGCTCCTTCCGCTCCTCGGCCTTCTGATCGTAAAACCGCGGCCTGTAGCTAAACTTCTTGTTGTCAGGAGTCCTATTAAATAGCGATACAAATTTCATGAACACATCGATTTGAGCAAGGGGAGCGGTTCATTCCAAAATGGCACCCTGACTATTCTTACGGGTAAAATTGCTTTATTCGCTTCCAAATACAAAGTTAACCTGCGGATGTGGAATAAACTTTTGTGCATTTTCCTGCTTTCCTTACAATTCAGTGCCGCGCGCGCACAAGCGGACCGTACACAGTGGGTTGACAGCGTATTCAATACCCTGAACCGACAAGCAAAGGTTGCCCAACTTTTTATAGTCTCCACTCAAACCAATCCAACCCCAAAGGAGTATGACAAATTACTAGACCTTGTGAAGGATGGAATCGGGGGCATTTATATTACTCGCGGAGGTCCCTTAGGCCACGCCAGGCTGATAAATAAACTTCAACAAGTATCCCAACACCGACTGTTGGTTGCCGCCTCCGCTGAATGGGGAATCAGCCAAACACTTGACAGCATAAAGGGGTTTCAGAAACCCATGGTGGTTGGTGCCGCTGCCTCAGACAGCCTAACAGCTGCGTGGGGAAAAGCCATCGCACGCCAGATGAAGGACCTGGGGTTCCACATCAATTTCGCTCCTAACGCAGATGATGAAATTTTTGAAGGTGACTACCTCCGCTATACCAGCGATTCGGATACGCGTATCGGAAACCAGGCTGCCGCGTTTATCCGGTCCATGCAGTCGGAAGGAATCCTGGCCGTAGCAAAACACCTCCCCCGGCGATGGAGCAACGAGCGGCCACTCAGTGATTCCATGGCTATTTTGAATCTCAACCGCATCGATACCACCACCCTTCATCCCTTTCAAAAACTGATTGCGAATCACGTTGGCGGAATTTCCACCAGCTACCTCCACTTTTCCATTCAGGGTGAACAGGGGATCGTCCCGGCCTCTGTATCTCAGGTATTTGTTTCCGATGTACTGAAAAACATGCTTGGGTTCCGCGGATTGGTATTTTCTGATGCCAAGAATATTCAGAAGAAAGAAGGTAAAGTGCGGGCTGGCGAAGCCGAGCTCCTGGCGTTTCAGTCTGGTGCCGATATCATTTTTAACCCAGTAAATGCTTCTTCCGGTATCAAAGCAATTGCACGGGAGGTGAGGAAAAACAAATTCTTGCTCGAGCAATTGGACGGAAGTGTCAAAAAGATACTTGCGGCAAAATATGACGCAGGCCTTCGCATGAATGTCCCGATCAATACAGACAACCTGTATCGCCGCTTGAACGATCCGGAGTATGCGTTCCTGAACGAAACGTTGGCTTTCGCGGCGGTGACTATAGTTCAGAATACCGATTCATTGCTTCCTTTAAAATATATCGAGGAGCGCTCGTTCGTATCGATAGCCATCGGCAAAGCACCCTCCAACAACTTCGAGCAGGCGTTGAAAAAATTTGCTCCCTTCCGATCCTATGGTATCCAGAGCGCTGCCGACACGCTCGCCGTTGCCTTGCAACCTCAGGATGTGCTTGTCATCGGAATTTTTCCTTATGCGGCGGCTTTGGAGCAAAAAGTAAAGGCATGGGTTAACCGGCTGGCGGTAGCACACCGAGTTATCGTGGTTCATTTTGGGAATCCAACTTCACTTGACCGGTATGCCAAATCAGATGCGCTGATTGCAGCTTTTACCGACCAGGACTATATGCCTTCGGTTTCCGCCCAGATTATTTTTGGCGCTTTGGCGGCGAAAGGGGTGTTGCCCTTGTCAACTCCGAAGTGGATGACCGGGGCATCGATTAAGACAAGGCCGCTCGGCAGGCTATCGTATGCGGTACCAGAAGCTGCGGGGCTAAACAGCCGGTCGCTGGAAAAAATAAAAACCATTATGGAGGAGGCTGTTGCGATGGAGGCAACACCAGGATGTTATGCACTGATCGCCAAAGACGGTAAGGTAGTATTCGAACAAGCCGTCGGTTGGTTGACCTATGAAAAGCAGCAACCTGTAACCGAAGGAACAATCTATGATCTGGCCTCTATGACCAAAGTACTTGGAACGGTTCAAATCATAATGTTTCTATATGAAAAAGGGCTTATTGATATCAACAAAAAGGCCTCGGTCTACTTGCCGGAATTAAGAGGCACCAACAAAAAAGATCTGACGCTTATAGACATTTTAACACATCAATCTGGCTTGCTGCCCTTTATTCCGCTGTGGCCCAAAACCATGGATATCAACAATGAATTTGATCCGCATTACTATAGTCACGCACGAGATGAGGCATACCCTTTCCAAATAGCGCCAAATTTATTTGGCTCTACCCACCTCAAGGATTCCCTTTGGAGATGGACGCTAGAGTCCAATTTGCTGGAAAAGCCCGCTCGCACTCCGTATTCCTTCCGCTACAGTGATCTCGGGCCCTGGATTCTATATATGCTTGCCGAAAAATTGCTGAATCAACCGATCGATGAGTTCCTGCGACAAAACATATATGAACCCATCGGAGCATGGACGACCGGGTATCTGCCATTAGATAGATTTGACGTTTCTTTGATTGCCCCCACCGAAAAGGATACCATTTTCCGGAAAGGCCTGGTGGCAGGAACTGTTCACGATGAACGCGCTGCCATGCTGGGGGGAGTAGCCGGGCATGCAGGCTTATTTAGTAATGCCGGTGATGTGGCTAAGCTCGGTCAAATGCTGTTGCAAAAAGGATACTACGGCGGCCACCAATACTTTAGACCAGAAACGATTGATTTGTTTACCAAGAAACAGTTCAAACCAAGCCGTAGAGGGCTTGGATGGGACAAACCTATTCAAAGCGACTGGACCAGTCCAACCTCTCTCTCTGCCTCTTCAGAAACCTATGGGCACACCGGATTTACAGGAACCTGCATCTGGATTGATCCGGAATTCAATCTGGTCTACGTCTTCCTTTCCAACCGCGTCAATCCGGGTCGTGGCAGCAAGTTTAATAGTGCAAATATCCGGACACGGATTCAAGAGGTCATCTACCAGTCCATGTTTACCTATTGCGCAGAAAAGTAATTGAAACCAAAACCCGTTATTAGTAGTTAATACACAAACCCAAAGCCTGTGGATCAAATAAATATCGGAATTGTGTGCTACCCAACCTTTGGCGGTAGCGGGGTGGTAGCCACCGAGCTTGGAAAAGCCCTGGCCAAGGAGGGCCACCATGTTCATTTCATAACCTATTCGCAGCCTACACGCCTGGACTTTCTAAATGAAAATCTATTCTACCATGAAGTAGATTTTCGGTCCTATCCCCTGTTCGAATTTCCGCCCTATGAACTCGCCTTGGCGAGCAAAATGGTAAGCGTCGTGAAGAACGAAAAGTTGGATCTCCTCCATGTGCACTATGCCATTCCTCATGCTTCTGCTGCCTACATGGCCAAGCAAATCCTGAAGTCTGAAGGAATTGTCATCCCGGTGGTGACGACACTGCACGGTACGGATATTACACTGGTTGGAAAAGACCCTTCTTACGAACCGGTGGTAACCTTTAGCATCAATCAATCAGACGGAGTAACTGCCGTATCGGAGGACCTCCGGCGCGAGACCTTCGAACATTTCAAGATTGATATTGACATTGATGTAATCCCTAACTTCATTGACCTCGACAAGTTCAAAAAACAAAAGAAGGATCATTTCAAGAAAGCCATCTGCCCAGATGGAGAGGCTTTGGTTGTGCACACGTCTAATTTCAGGAAAGTGAAGCGTATCGGTGACGTAGTCCAAATCTTTGCCAACATTCACAAAGAAATCCCGTCGAAGCTACTCATGATCGGCGATGGTCCGGAACGGGCCAAGGCAGAAGCCATGAGCAAAGAGCTGAATATTGAAAATGATGTTCGCTTCTTGGGTAAACTCGAGGCCGTTGAAGAGGTCTTATCGGTTGCTGATCTATTTCTTATGCCTTCTGAAAAGGAAAGTTTCGGCCTCGCTGCACTGGAGGCCATGGCTTGCGAAGTGCCGCTCATCTCCTCCAATGCAGGCGGATTGCCCGAACTGAGCTTGCAGGGAATAACAGGATTTATGTGTGATGTGGGTGATGTGGATGAAATGAGTCGCAAGGCCTTATTTGTGCTTGACAAGAACAACCTTCCAACCTTCAAGAAAAACGCGTTAAAACGGGCCCAGGAATTCGATATCACCAACATTCTTCCGCTTTACGAACGTGTGTATGGGAGAGTGATCGAAAAGGTCGCAAAAACCGCCCAATAGCGCATTTTTAAGCCAAGAAGGGTTGAAAAAATCGACAGACAAGATTAGCTTTGCACTCCGTAGATAATCTGGATATGGAGATTGAGATAAAACCACAAAATAAAGGCACGAAGCAACTCTTCAAAAATCCGATTTTGGAGAAGCTTTCGCGCACGCATATCTCAGTTCCACTGATCATTTTCTTCCTGTATTCGAGTGGATTACTGTACTGGAGCATTGCTCACACCGATCTTTCGGCAGGAACAACCGTGGCCATGTTTGCTCTGGGATTGCTTTCCTTTACCTGGGTGGAGTACAATGTACATCGGTATATTTTCCACCTCGCACCAACAACGCAGAAACGCGCTGATGCACAGTATACGATGCACGGCGTGCACCACGAATTTCCAAAAGATAAGACTCGACTGGCGATGCCTCCAATCCTAAGCATAACCTTCTCCACTGTCCTTCTGCTTATCTTCCGATTGATCCTTGGTGATCTCGTTTTTTCCTTCCTCCCCGGATTCCTTGCTGGATATGCAGCTTACCTGTCCGTGCACTACATGGTGCATGCGTATCAGCCTCCAAAGAATTTCTTGAAAGCGCTGTGGGTCAATCATGCAGTCCATCACTATAAGGATGGTGTGGGTGTCTATGGAGTTTCCTCCCCTTTATGGGATTACATATACGGGACCATGACTGATAAGAAGCACACGAAAGCAGGAGCGTAGCCTTTCACAAGACTATTCTATAAGTCCCTGCATCCGATCCAGGTATCTACATCCACGAAGACCCTAACACATTTTTTGCCTATCCGTTGTCATTTTGGCGCCATTGTTCTGGCTAGCACCCCTAATGAATTGACACGCTGCGGCCTGAATAATAAGATGGGTTTATCGCAAACAGAAAGCCTTGATTATTGGTTATGTTTAAACCACTAACGACTTATTGATGCTTGGGCACCGGTTCTCGAAATTTGTTCCACCACCACTAGATCAAAAAACTGATTTTGAGCGGTTGCTGAGCGTATTTATGCAATTGGTGCTGATTACCTCGGGCAATGTCTCTGAAGCGCTTCAGTGGATGACAGAGGTCGATCGGCAACATAAACTCACCCGGGACAACTACGGCATGGGCGATTTTATCGCGGACTTGAAGAAGAACGGTTATATCAGTGATGATGGCCCGAATGGGGAATTCAAACTCAAGGCGAAAAGCGAACAAACCCTCAGGCAATCGGCCCTTGAAGAGATCTTTGGAAAGTTGAAGAAAACCCGCGGCGGGGAGCATAAGACACCTCACAACGGTCGAGGGGATGAACCGACGACTGATCGCCGGGATTACGAATTTGGTGACACCATGGAGCAGATCTCCATGACCGATTCACTGCGCAACGCCCAGATCAATCATGGGGTTGAAGAATTCTTTATGACAGAGGGTGATCTCGAGGTGGTCGAAAATGAGTTCAAGACCCAGACGTCAACTGTCCTGATGATCGACATCTCCCACTCCATGATCCTCTACGGAGAGGATCGCATCTCGCCGGCCAAGAAAGTGGCTATGGCCCTCGCCGAACTTATTACCAAAAAATATCCCAAAGACACGCTGGATATTCTTGTGTTCGGAGATGATGCTTGGCAGATTGAAATCAAGGACCTCCCGTACCTCCAGGTGGGGCCATTCCACACCAACACCGTGGCCGGACTTGAATTGGCGATGGACATACTTCGAAAGCGGAAAAATTCCAACAAGCAGATCTTCATGATCACCGACGGCAAGCCGACTTGTATCAAGCAGGGTATAAATTACTACAAGAACAGTTTTGGCCTTGACAGCAAGATTCTGAACCAGACACTTAATCTCGCTGACCAACTGAGAAAAATAAGAATACCGGTCACTACGTTCATGATCGCCACAGACCCCTATCTTAAGGCATTTGTTCGGGAATTTACCAAAGCCAACAACGGTAACGCGTACTACAGCAACCTCGAAGGCCTGGGTCACCTGGTATTTGAAGATTTTAAAAGAAACCGCAGGAAAACGTTTTAACCCACATGGATATACAACGCATCACCACACTTGGACAGCTAATAGAATCCGGTTACACGTCCCGTACCATCAAAGAAGAACTGAGAACAAACCTGATTGAGAAACTCCGAAAGAAAGAAAAGGTATTTGAAGGCATTTGGGGCTACGAGGAGACCGTCATCCCAGATGTGGAGCGGGCTTTGCTGGCTGGCCATGACATAAACTTTCTCGGACTTCGCGGCCAGGCCAAAACAAGGCTCGCTCGACTAATGGTGACGTTGCTGGATGAATTCATTCCAGTCATTGCCGGATCGGAACTCAACGACGACCCATTAAAACCTTTGTCCCGCTTTGGCAATGACCGGATAAATGATTTGGGCAACAACACACCGATTACCTGGCTCCACCGCAATGATCGGTATACGGAGAAACTGGCTACCCCTGATGTATCGATCGCTGACCTGATCGGCGACGTGGATCCCATCAAGGCTGCCACTTTGAAGCTCCCCTATTCTGACGAACGCGTGATTCACTTCGGATTGATCCCTCGCGCCAATCGCGGACTGTTTGTCATCAATGAACTCCCTGACCTGCAGGCCAGAATCCAGGTGGCGCTCTTCAACATCTTACAGGAAGGCGACATTCAAATCCGTGGGTTCCGGCTTCGCCTACCACTTGACCTTCAGTTTGTGTTTACTGCCAATCCCGAAGACTATACCAACCGTGGCAGTATTGTGACCCCATTAAAAGACCGGATTGACAGCCAGATTATTACCCATTATCCCAAGACGATTGCAATCGGGAAGAAAATCACCAGGCAAGAGGCCCAAATCACAGGGGATCAAAAGAAGCTGGTGACAGTTCCTGAATTGGCGCACGACCTAGTAGAACAGATCGCAATGGAGGCCCGCAAAAGCGAATACGTGGATGCCAAGAGTGGCGTATCCGCTCGCTTGACCATCTCGGCCTACGAATCCCTTGTCGCTGCAGCTGAGCGTCGCTCCCTGATCAATAACGAAAAGCACGCTACAGTCCGACTGAGCGATTTCATTGGAGTTGTCCCCTCCATTACCGGCAAGGTTGAGCTCGTCTATGAGGGCGAACAAGAAGGGCCGGCGATAGTTGCGCAAAACCTGGTCGGAAAAGCAGTCCGAACTCAGTTCCTTAACTACTTTCCCGATCCTGAAAAGTTTCGTAAGCAGAAAGAGAAAAGCCCTTACAAGAAGATTACGCAGTGGTTCAGTGACGGAAATACCCTGGACCTTCTGGGAGACATTACCAACCTGGAATACGAGACCAAACTCCGTTCCGTGTCCGGATTGCTGGAATTGATTAACGAATATCAAAAAGGCGAAGATCCGACCACCAAACTGCTCCTGATGGAATTTTCGTTGCATGGGCTTGCTGAGTACAGCCTGATAAGCAAACACAACCTCGAACGCGGCCTTCAATTCAAAGACCTCATAAGCGGGATGTTCAGCATTCCAAAAGGAGATGAGGAAGCGGATGCGGACGAGGAAGACGATGCCTTCGGAAACCGATCCAACTAGGACCCAAGCGGACTTCGGATTACCCCTGCCGAAAGGGTGATGTTTCTCCAGGCATTGCCGGGACGCTGTCTCTCAGAAGAAAAGTTTCCTGCCTAGGTTTGACTTATGGACTTGTTTTATCTAGTTTTAGTTATCGATTGGATGCCGCGTAGATACCGTTCATGCTTGCTGGAATTAATGTCCTGTGGGGAACTATCTAGGCGGTTTTATTTTGTCCGATCCGCAACGACTATTTTTTAATCAATGGCAAAAACCAGGAAAGAAAAGAAAATCTTCGTCCTCGACACGTCGGTCATTCTCTTCGAACACAACAGCATTCTCAATTTTGCTGAACATGACATCGGCATTCCGATCACTGTTCTTGAAGAGCTCGACAACTTCAAGAAGGGCAACGACACCAAGAACTTCGAGGCACGCGAGTTCATCCGGCTAATCGACAAACTGGCGAAAGATCAGATGCTGCACAAATGGAATCCCCTCAATGGCAAGACCAAGGGTAATTTCAAGGTGCTCATGGAAACGGGTAGCAACGGTACGTTGGACGCAAACAAGGTATTTAACGAGCACAAAGCGGATCACCGCATTCTCAATTCCGCCTTGCTCTTGCAGAAAGAGGAGAAGGACCGCTCAGTGATTCTCGTCTCGAAAGACATCAACCTGAGACTGAAGGCCAAATCACTTGGTCTACAAGCAGAAGACTACACCACGGGAAAAGTCCAGGACCTTAGTTCACTATATAGCGGAAAGACAGTTATTGACAGCGTGGATCCAGATGTTATTGATCTCCTGTATGAAAAGGGATACTGCCCGCCAGAAGATCTGCTGGGTGAATCTACCCTAACCAAAAATCACTATTACATCCTCCGCAGCGGAAAGAAATCCATACTCGCGTTCTATAATTCGGCGAATGGAATGGTGGAACACGTCGAAAAGCGGTCGGTATATGGAATCAAGCCACGCAATGCAGAACAGGCCTTCGCCATACATGCTGTTACCAAGCCAGAAATAAAGTTGGTTACCATGCAGGGAGTGGCTGGCACGGGCAAGACCCTGATCGCTTTAGCGGCAGCGCTAGAACAAAAACGTGAGTACAAGCAGATTTACCTCGCCAGGCCAATTGTTCCGCTCAGCAATAAAGACATCGGGTACCTTCCCGGCGACATTAAGTCGAAGCTCAATCCCTACATGGAGCCACTATGGGACAACCTGAAGTTCATACAGAATCAATACAGTGAAAACGACAAGGAGTATTCTAAAATCACTGAAATGATGGCGAATGAGAAACTGGTGATTACTCCCCTTGCCTACATTCGCGGACGCAGCCTTTCTAATATCTGCTTTATTGTTGATGAGGCACAAAACCTTACGCCACACGAAGTAAAAACGATCATCACCCGGGCAGGTGAGAACACCAAGATTATTTTTACAGGCGATATCTTTCAGATTGATACGCCCTACCTCGATTCACAAAGCAACGGCCTCTCCTACTTGATTGACCGGATCAAGGATCACGAGTTATACGCCCACATTACCCTGGAAAAGGGCGAACGATCAGAATTGGCTAATCTAGCCAACGATCTACTCTGAAAAGTGTTAGCGAGTTAAGTTGTTAACGTGTTAAGGTTTGAATGAATCACACCTTCGATATTGCACGTTCAGTATTCGACAAAGGAGTAACTCCTGTCAGCGAAGTCGAAGGCTGATCCGGCTCACTTCTTCTTCAGCGCCTTAGCCATGGTTTCGCCGATGAGGGCAGGGGATTCGACTACGTGGATACCACATTCCCGCATGATCTTCATTTTGGCAGCCGCTGTATCCTCCGCGCCACCGATGATAGCTCCGGCGTGACCCATCCGCCTGCCGGGAGGGGCAGTTTGTCCGGCGATGAAACCGACAACAGGTTTCTTGTTACCATTTTCTTTAACCCACCGTGCCGCTACAGGCTCGTAGTTTCCGCCAATCTCTCCAATCATGACGATGCCTTCTGTTTCCGGGTCATTCATCAGTAATTCCACTGCGTCCTTGGTTGTAGTGCCGATGATCGGGTCACCGCCAATTCCAATAGCTGTCGTAATGCCCAAGCCGGCTTTCACGATTTGGTCAGCCGCTTCATATGTCAGCGTTCCTGATTTGGACACAATCCCAATTGTTCCTTTCTTGAAAACAAAACCAGGCATGATTCCAACTTTTGCTTCACCCGGCGTAATAACCCCCGGGCAGTTGGGCCCCACAAGGCGGACGCCACGACCTTTGATATACTGCTTTGCCATCATCATATCCTTAACCGGAATTCCTTCCGTGATGGCAACAATTACCTGGATTCCTGCGTCGGCGGCTTCCATAATCGAATCTGCTGCGAAAGCCGGAGGGACGAAAATGATAGATACATCTGCACCTGTTTTCTCAACCGCATCTTTTACCGTGTTGAATACCGGCCGGCCCAGGTGCATCTGACCTCCCTTTCCGGGCGTTACCCCACCTACGACGTTGGTGCCATACTCAATCATCTGGCCGGCATGGAACGTGCCCTCAGTGCCAGTAAAGCCTTGTACAATTATGCGCGAGTTCTTGTTGACCAGGACGCTCATGGTAGTGCGGGTTAGGGTACCTTACAAATTTAGAACAATAAATCTGACGTCCAAACGAAAAAGCCCCGGACCATGCCGGGGCTTTTAACGGAGCGGATAATACTCCGCTACTGCTTTTGTGTGGCTAACTTGTTCCTGTACAGGAATTCATTCTTCGCCTCGGCGAAGCTGTCGATATCTGGTGCCATTTTCACAGCTTCTTGGTAGGCCGTAAGTGCATCGATGAGCAATCCATGCTGCTCATAAAATCCAGCAAGCATGTATTTTGCGATCGGCGTTTCTTCCTTCACTTCACCTGCGATTTCTGCATATGCTTTCTTCACTTTCTCCAGTTCTGCACCTGAAAGTCGCTTCACCGCGATACCCTCAGACTTGGTCTTTGAATCCGCCTTGCTGGATACTTGAACGAGAAAATTGGGCCTTGCTGCCAGTTTAGGATCCGACAAGTCGATTTTGATGTTTGTCTCCGGGGTATCAAATTTCATGATTTCCTCGTCGTAAAAATCCAATAGAGTTACCACGTAGGGGCCTCCGCTCTTGGGGGCCTCCCAGATCACAAACATGGAGCTATTATATACAAAGGAATTCTGTGCAGCAGGTAAATACACACTCAGCGAGGTAGGTTCACCCCGGTGAACGGCTCCTGTTGCGCTAAGTCTGTTTTTCTTTGCCTCAGCGGAGTTGCTGCTCAAGATAAAGTCGGTGTACTTGGACATCACGCTTGTACCTGTACCTAACTGGCTCAGCAAGTCGGCGACCTTGTAATTCTGGGCTTTCTTTAGTTCAAGGGGCTTCCCCTTCGAACTGACCAGCCCGAGGTAGGCATTTTCAGAAACCCGTATTTCATCCCCAACGTTCAGACTGAGGCCTGTCTTAATAGCTTGCCAGGCATCCCCGGACTTGTATTCATTTGCACCCTTGTTCGCCAACACCTTAAAGGCATAGTCTGCCTGGGAATAGCCTGTGATGGCCAACGCCAGGAAGCCTGCAATGGTCAAAAACCTTCTTGTTTTCATTTTTACTAGGATTTTACTTCACGAATGTAATAAAAAACGTGCCAATCTAATTGGTTGATACGTCCTGCTTCCGCTTGGTAAGCCTGCGACTGACCTCATTTTGGAAGCTCTTGAAGATATCATAACATGGGCCCACAAGCGCAGAAACCCCAATCGCAACAGATAATTCGAGTTTTAGGCTCCATGCTGCAAAAGCATAAATTATCACAGAGGAGATAATAAGCACTTCAAACAACTGGATCACTACGGACATGGCATCAAACCACTGTGGCAGCTTTCGATCAATGAAAACAAACAAGGCCACCGTTAGCAGGCACACAATGAAAGCAATGGCATACTGAGCCCATTCTGGTATCTCATCAACATAGTCCTCATTGAGAATCATTGCCACCGCGTTAGCGTGCACCACGGGGCCAAACATATCAGGGTTTGCGCGGCCCGCCACTTTCTTATTAAGCGGAGTGAAGAACTTGTCTTCCCAGGCGGGGTCCCCCAGGTAGTCGCCAAGGTACCCCATAATCACAATGTGGTCCTTAAACACCTCTGGCAGCACATCCCCACGCAGCATTTCTTCGGCATCGACAACATAGAACATGGTCTTGAAATTTGTCGTTGCCGTTTCGTCATTCTTCAAGCTGTTAACACGCAACTGCCGCACCTCAATGTTGCCCCGAAAATTGAGAAGTTCCTCCTCCTTGTTGCGTGCCAGAAATTTCTTTGCTTTCACTGAATCATACTGCATAGCAATCTGCACCCCAAAATAGAGTTGCTCAGCATTATTCACATATTTCCGGGGAAAAATTGATCGGCAAAGCTTGACATCCTCTTGATGGGTAGCATCCGTTGGTAAGTTTACAAATCCCTCGATGGCGTAATCACTAAAGATGGAATCGATGACCTCAAGGGAATCGGCGGCATTGGTATCATTCTTGCTCAGCGCATCGGTCTGCAACAACTTCGAAGCTACTACTACAATGCCGGCCTCCTGGATCGCATTGCTCAACATCATGTTCCCCATCACATCTTTCAATGCCGGGCAATTGATACTGTCCCGCAAACCTCCTTCACAGCTGAGCAGTGCATCTATGGCAATCACTTTTGGCTTGTACTGATTAATTACCAGAATTTGCTGGGCAATCTCACGACGCGAAAATCGACTGATATTCACCAGCACAATGCGGTCATCAACAGTCGGATCGGGGCGTAGACTTGAAAAGGCATAATCGGTCAGTTCAAAGTCCTTAAGCGCCTGACCGATCGTATCAAATGCGGTGAACATCTTAAAGTCCGTGACCTTGTTAGCGCCCCACAGCATGAAGAACACAAACAGGGTAATCAGGAGGCTTTGGAACCAGAATTTCTTCATCCGGAGGATATTAGGTATGGGTACAGAGTAAATTTAAAAATTTAGCTTTGCAAATCAACCTCACGGATGCCACTCAAAACACGTAATCCTCTTGGCCTTGCCGATCTGAGAAAAGGCATTCTGAATGGAGACCGCTCAGTCTTGGCCAGGGCCATTACGTTGGCGGAAAGCACCCGGGCGGCTGACCGCAAGAAAATCAGTCAGATACTAAAGAATCTTCTTTCCCAAACGGGGAAATCAGTACGCATCGGGATAACAGGTGTTCCGGGCGTAGGCAAAAGTACATTCATCGAAGTGTTCGGAGAACTTTTGGTCCGCGAAGGGAAGAAAGTTGGTGTACTTACCGTTGACCCAACCAGTCAGAAAACGAAAGGGAGCATTCTCGGCGACAAGACACGCATGGAGAAACTCAGCCGAAATCCCAATGTCTTCATACGACCTTCGCCCGCAGGCTTGGCTCTCGGTGGAGTCACCTACCACACGCGCGAAGCAATACTTCTATGTGAGGCTGCTGGCTTCGATGTCATACTCATTGAAACGGTTGGCGTAGGTCAATCCGAGACCCTTGTACGCGGTATGGTAGATTTCTTTCTGCTCCTGGTATTGGCCGGTGCGGGTGACGACCTCCAGGGCATTAAGAAAGGAATCACGGAGATGGCCGATGGAATCATTGTCACCAAAGCCGATGGCGACAACCTCAAGGCTGCCAAACAAGCGCAAGCCGACGCATTGCAAGCGCTCCATTTTCAGGCGCCTCCCGCATCGGGTTGGAAGACAAACGTATTGGCTACATCCTCACTGGAGAACAACGGATTGAATGAAGTATGGAAAATGATACAGTCGTATCAGCAGCATGCTTCATCAACAGGCTATCTCATAGAAAATCGGCTCAATCAGCAACGGCAGTGGCTTGAAGAAAGTGTGGAGAATTGTTTCCGGGAGTTGCTCCAGGAGCCATGGGTAGCAAAGAAGAAAGAGCAGCTGTTCAAGCAGGTGGTTAAGAATAACTTGCTGCCTCCTGAAGCAGCAGGAGTGTTGTGGAAAGAACTCCTGGAAAAAGGGAAGCGGAGGAAGTAGAAAAAATTAGTGTTACCGGTTTAGGTCGAACCGCAGTCACTCCATCACATCGGTCCCATTTTCAAATCTTCAAATTGATCGACTTTCAAATCGCAATGCACCCATTCTCTACTGGGGCTGAATCGGCAAATTCTTCTTAAACCCATAAGGGCAATGTCTGCACCCGGACTGGCAGCAATAGCCACGCTTCTTGTGATAGGCTTCTGTGAATACCATAAACCCCTTCTCCCAATAGAAATCAGGTGAGTCTTTCGGTGGTTCCTCGTTTTTTGGTATCTTTTTCATCACAAAAAAACCCTATTCCGAAGATACGGAATAGGGCTATTCGTATTTCTAGGAGGTATAACTACACCTTAATCTCAACATCCACGCCGCTAGGAAGCTCGAGCTTCATCAGTGCATCAACCGTCTTGGCGCTATTGGAATAGATGTCCACCAGGCGCTTATAGGTGCAGAGCTGAAATTGCTCACGTGCCTTCTTGTTCACGTGTGGCGAACGAAGCACGGTGAACTTCTCTTTCTCTGTCGGGAGCGGAATAGGTCCGCTAACGATAGCACCGGTTGCTTTCACCGCACGCACGATCTTCTCCGATGACTTGTCAACGAGGTTGTGATCGTACGACTTGAGCTTGATTCTGATTTTCTGGTTCATACCGTGATTCGCTTGGTTGCCTTGATTATTTACTGGCGAGAGCGCCCTTTACTTCATCTATTACTTTTTCTGCCAGGTTCTTCGGAACCGGTGAATAGTGTGCGAACGTCAGGGATGCCGAGGCACGACCTGAAGTGATTGTCCGCAAATCCGTCACGTAACCAAACAATTCTGAAAGGGGGACGTCAGCTTTAATTACCTGTGCGCCACCGCGCGTATCCATGCCCTTCATGATTCCTCTTCTTCTGTTTAAGTCACCGGTTACAGAACCTGTGTACTCATCCGGAGAAATCACTTCGACGGCCATGACAGGCTCAAGCAACTGAGGTCCACACTTGCGGGCAGCCTCCCTGAATCCAATGCGTGCTGCTAATTCGAATGAAAGCGAATCAGAGTCCACATCATGATATGAACCATGGAACAACCGCACTTTCATTGAGTCGATCGGGTAGCCGGCAAGAGGTCCGTTGACCATTGCATTGGCAAAACCCTTCTCAATGGCAGGAATAAATTCACGAGGAATAACACCACCCACGATATCGTTTTCAAACTCGAGGCCTGGCTTATCTTCGGGGCCAAGTTCGCGTGGCCCGATTTCAAATACAATGTCAGCGAACTTACCGCGACCACCAGTCTGCTTCTTGTATACCTCTTTGTGTTCAATTGACTTGGTGAGCGCTTCCTTGTAGGCAACCTGGGGAGCACCCTGATTGATCTCCACTTTGAATTCGCGACGAAGGCGATCGATAATGATTTCCAGGTGCAATTCTCCCATTCCGCGCAGAATCACCTGACCCGTTTCGCGGTCGGTATTTACACGGAGGGTAGGGTCTTCTTCCACCAGTTTAGAAATCGCCATTCCCAACTTGTCGGCATCCACCTGCTTTTTGGGCTCGATGGCATATCCGATAACGGGTTCTGGGAATACCATAGACTCGAGCACAATCTTGCGCTTCTCATCACACAGGGTATCGCCGGTTTTGATGTCCTTGAAGCCAACCACGGCACCTATATCTCCTACAGGGAGCCGGTCAATTTGATTCTGTTTGTTCGCATGCATCTGGAAAACCCGGGAGATGCGCTCTTTATTTTCAGTCCGTGTATTGTACACATAGGAACCGGATTCCAACACACCCGAATACGCTCTAATAAAGCACAGGCGCCCGACAAAAGGATCCGTGGCAATCTTAAACGCAAGGGCAACAAAAGGCTCCTTTTCGTCAGGATGGATAGCTACATCTTCACCCGTATCCGGATCGGTACCAATGATTACATCCTTATCCAACGGGGAGGGAAGCAACTCCATGACATAATTGAGCATGGTCTGCACACCTTTGTTCTTGAACGAAGATCCGCACACCATTGGAACGATTTTCATTCCTACGGTCGCCTCGCGCAATGCTTTTAGTATTTCAGCTTCCGATATTGAGTTCGGGTCTTCAAAATATTTTTCGATGAGGGTCTCATCAACTTCAGCCACCGCTTCAAGCAATTTCTCTCTGTACTCTTTAGCCTCTTCGAGCATGTGCTCCGGAATGGGGACAGTCTCATAGGTCATGCCCTTGTCCGTTTCATTCCAAATCATCGCCTTGTTACCAACGAGGTCAACAACTCCCTTAAAGTTCTCTTCTTCACCGATGGGCAACTGCAGGGCCACGGCCTTGCTACCCAATTTTTCCTTCACCTGCTTACAAACGCCCAGAAAATCTGCTCCAGCGCGATCCATCTTGTTAACAAAGCCAATGCGTGCCACTTTGTAGTTGTCAGCCAAGCGCCAGTTCGTTTCCGACTGTGGCTCAACACCGTCAACGGCGCTGAATAAAAATACCAACCCATCCAGGACTCGGAGCGAACGGTTTACTTCAACCGTAAAGTCAACGTGTCCGGGTGTATCAATAATGTTTACGTGATAATCGTTGTTCTTATATTTCCAATAAACGGTGGTCGCTGCGGAAGTGATCGTAATCCCGCGCTCCTGCTCTTGCTCCATCCAGTCCATGGTAGCAGCGCCATCGTGCACCTCACCAATCTTGTGATTGACGCCAGAATAATAAAGGATCCGCTCCGTTGTCGTTGTCTTTCCTGCATCAATATGAGCAGCAATACCAATGTTCCGTGTATATCGTAAATCGCGTGCCATTAGCCGTTAGAATCTGAAATGTGAAAATGCTTTGTTCGCTTCCGCCATGCGGTGCGTGTCGTCCTTCTTCTTGATGGCGGCGCCTTCTCCTTTGGATGCGGCCATGATTTCACCAGCCAGTTTATCCATCATCGTCTTTTCTCCGCGGGCGCGGGAATAGTCTATGAGCCATTTGATGCTGAGGTTGATTTTCCGCTCGGGGCGAATCTCAACGGGCACCTGAAAGGTAGCCCCACCCACGCGGCGGCTCTTCACTTCTACGGCGGGCGTGAGGTTGCTCAACGCACGTTTCCAAACTTCCAGACCAGGCTCACCCAGTTTCTTCTCCACGATACCGATGGCATCATAGAAAATGTCGTAGGCAATGCTTTTCTTTCCGCGTTCCATCATGTAGTTCACGAACTTGGTGACCAGCGTATCGCTAAACTTCGGATCAGGGAGAAGATATCTCTTCTTGGGTTTCGATTTTCTCATGATTGATTCAGATTATTTTTTAGCTGGTGCAGCGGCTTTGCCTGCGGCAGCGGCTGCTCCGGCTTTCGGCCTCTTGGCGCCATACTTCGAACGGCTTTGTTTTCTTCCCGTCACTCCGGCCGTATCAAGTGCACCGCGGATGATGTGGTAACGAACACCGGGAAGGTCTTTGACCCGACCGCCGCGGATCAGCACGATGGAGTGCTCCTGGAGGTTGTGACCTTCACCTGGAATGTATGCGTTTACTTCCTTACCGTTGGTAAGCCGCACACGAGCCACCTTGCGGAGGGCCGAATTGGGCTTCTTGGGCGTCGTGGTATACACGCGGGTACAAACTCCTCTGCGCTGAGGCGATGAGTCCAGGGCGGGTGATTTTGACTTGAAAGTCAACTTCTTCCGGCCTTTGCGTACTAGTTGCTGAATGGTAGGCATCTATTTTATTTCTGTCTTATTGACCCTCAAAATTTAGGACTGCAAAGGTATTTAAAAGAAAGAAGGTTGCAAGGGGCATTTTTAAAGATTTTGAGGGATTTGAGCCCACTTAATTCGCCAGGGCAATGGTCTTCGTATTTGCCCGTTTGGAGGTCCTCAATACCCCTATGAAGGCAAATTCGCTTATATTGAGACTACAAACACCGTTTCAGGATTCAATCGTCAAATCGTGTCCTAACCCATATACAAATGCACTTAGAGAAGGTCTCCGAAAGTGATTCGATCGAAATTCGCAGCCCCGAGGTTCAAGAGATAATAGGCCAGGCACCGGTTTCAATGGTGCGATGGGGCATAGCCGTCATCTTCTTTGTGATCCTCACCCTGCTGTCCATCAGTTGGTTCATTCGGTATCCCGACTTGCTGAGCGCTTCCGTTGTGCTCACGACGAGTCCTCCTCCGGTAACGATTGTTACTCGAACCAACGGCAACTTGGTCATGCTGGTTTCTGACAATGTGTTGGTGGAGGAGGGTGATGTTCTGGGGTAAATTCGTTCCAACACTCAGCCAGAGGCAGTTCTTAAACTAGAGAAGAAAATGAAGGGAGCGACTCTAACCCCTGCTGATGGCGGATACAACCTGGGAGAGCTTCAGCCATATTATGCCAGTGCATTGACTGCCTTGAACGCCCTGGACCGCTTCCATGGCAATCAATCTTTCGCGATACAAATAACGCACCTGAAAAAGCAAGTGACTACGAATGAAAAACTGCACAGAACCCTTCGGTACCAGCAAGTACTAACCCGCCAGGAACTTGCCTTGGCAAAAGAGAAGTATAGTGGAAATTCCGTCTATAGTGAACACCTCATTTCGCCTCAAAGTGAACAGTCAAAGTTAACTGGGTAAATCGAGTAAA